>MWZA01000133.1 GCA_002050455.1 Acidobacteria bacterium 5-1
ATACTGTCCCCAAATAAAAAGCGTGTGCTTGCCTTTCGGAGCAAGAGTTTCGTCAACCGCCGAAAAAGTCATTGCCAACGCCGACGGATTTTTTGACGGAATGCCGTTCAGATAATCGGCGTAGGATTTTTCGAGATAATCCATTGAAGGACAGAGAAGCTGCAAGCCGTGATGACAATCGGCGGCATTTCCGCCGTTCGGCGCGGCGATGTAATCGGGAAGTTCGGAAACGGCGCAACGCACAATCATTCCGAAACCGTTGCCGATGCGGACGTTTTCGATTCTTTCCGCCAAACCTTCGGGCAGATTTTCCTTGCCGATGAGTTTCAAAAAAGTCGTGTGAACGTGCGCGTTTGAAACGATTCTTTTCGCGTAAATCTTCTCGCCGTTTTTCAACGAAACGGCTTTCGCTTCGCCATTCTCGATTTCAATTCGCTCGACTTCCGCGTTCAATAAAACTTCGCCGCCGTGATGTTCCAGACATCGCGCCATTGCTTGCGTCAGAGCGCCGCTTCCGCCGCGCGGACGTTTTACGCCCGAACGATGAATCATCGAATGCCAGCCGAGAAAATCGCCGGTCGCGCTCATTGTCGGCGGCGGACCCGATTGCGCTGCAAGCCACGCCATTGCCGCCCGCAAACCTTCGTGTTTGAAAGTTTGTTTGACCAATGAGCCGTAGCTCGTCATCAATTTGCGAACCATATCGGTGGGATTTTTCGATTTCGTGCCGAAAATCATATGCCGTCCAAGATTGAAAACGGTCGGTGGTTTCAGGAATGCCTCGAAAACGCCTTCGTTTAATCGTTCCCATTCGGCGACAAATTTTTTATATCGGTCAGCATCTTCGGGCGAAACCGTGGCGATTGATTCGCAGGTTTTATCAACGTCTCGGCAAAAATAAATCGCGCTTTTGCCGTCCGCCATCGGCGCAAACGCGAACGGGTCGCAGTCAATATAAACCAAGCCGAATTTTTCAAGTTCCAAATCTTTCACAACCGGCGTCAGGTGAATCATAATATGCGCCGACGAGCCGACATCAATTTTGTAGCCGTCGATTAAATCGTCCTCGGTGCAAACTGCGCCGCCGACAATGTGGCGACGTTCAAGCACAATGACTTTTAAGCCTGCTTTAGCGAGATAGCAGGCGCATGTCAAGCCGTTGTGTCCGCCGCCGATAACGGCGACATCATAATCTTTGCTCATAAGGTTGGAAAAATTTTAGCAGATGCTTGAAGAAAGCAGATTGCAAAAGCTGATGGATTATAAGCAGAAAACGAAGTTTCATCTTGAGCAGTTTTCGTTTCAACAAAAGTCGTCGGTTTCACAACTCAACTTTATTTTCCGTCTGCTGACGGCTCTTCCGCCCAAAAACCCCAATCAATGCCGTTTCGATGTTTCTCTGCCGGTTGAAGCGTGCCGCGTTCTTCGAGTATTCTGCGTGCGCCGCGTTGGACGCAGGCATACAGATATTGCGTCAGGTCGGCAAACTCCCATTCCCGTTCACCAAGAGTCGTTTTATTAAAGGCTTTCTCAAGCTGCGGTCGTGCTTTCTCGAAAATTCCAGCCACTTGTTCGGACATCTCTTGGCAGATTTTTTCAAACTCGGCGCGGTCTTCCGCCCGCACGACTGGAAAATTCGGCTCGTAATAGCGTTCTTTGGGGTGTAGTTTTTCCCATTCTTCGGAATCACGCAAAAGCTCGCTCGCCAGCATTTCGTAGACGTGCGTATAAATACTAGGCACTGCGAGTTTGAGTTTCTTTGCTAGTTGAGAAATTGTTTGCGGCTCTTGCGCGACGAGATTGAGTATCTTTTCTTTCGTGCCGTCCACAAGCAGCTTATTTTTAGCAATGCCAGCCCACGGGTCGCTGTAATTTTCTTTACGTGCCGATACGCACTCGCAAGAGAAATAAAGTCCGTCAAAATCTTTGGGAATACTCATTAAAAAACTCCTTGACAACCTTCTTAGGAAGTGTGCTAAAATGCATTTTAGCCTAAACGCTAAAATAGAAATTTTCAACAATTCCTATTTTGATAACTATTTTAACTTGCGACAGCATTCTGCCGCAATTAGCATACAACGGAGGTTAAAAATGAACAAGAAACAATATAGCGCGGAACAAGAGTTGAAAGTTTCGCGTCGTGAAATTTTGACGGTAGGCGGAGCCGCTTTGGTCGGTCTTTCATTTAGCGGCGACGCTTTCGCCAATATCCTCTTTGGCTTATTCGGTCAAGACAGTTTTCCGGGTGTAACCATCGTTACCGGCGCGAAGAAGCCAGTGTATGTTCCGGTAGCCGGTTCGACAGACCCGGTGGCGCATTCACTTGCCGAAAGCCTTTTTTGGCTTGACCAGGAAACAGAACACGCAAGGTTATTACTGATGCATCTGCCTTCGCCCGATTTAGAAACACGACGGGCGCAAGTGCAACAATTTCACACCAGCCTTGGCAGTCAACTGGAGAAGATTCGCACTTCTCGTCTTGACCGCAGCAATTTGGCATCTTTCAATCAGTCAACAATCCAACTTGGTCAGACGCTTTTTTGATGCAAAGATGACGTTGATGAAGGCGCAAGACGCGGGACAACTGAAAAGTTTGGCGTATCCGACTTTCTTCGAGCATGTGGCTCTGGAAGGCGACCGCTTTGCAAGGCGTCTGGAAGGCTTCTCTAGTGGCAAAGTCGAGCTTGACCGAAGCGAAGTAATAAACTTTTGGACGCGAATTATGGGAGAACACGCGGACTTCATCGCGCATATGCTCGACCCGAAAGAACGCGCACTGGTTGAAACGGCAATGAAAACAGGTAAGGCATGGCGCAAGCTGGATGACGGCTCAAAGAAAAAAGTCGAAGGCACATTGGAAGGATTTATCGCCTTCAAGAAAACGGCGCAAGCCGGTGTCGAAAGCGGAAAAATTGATAGCATCATCCATCCGATTTTGGCAGACCACGTATTGCGCGAAGCACTGAAGTTTTCGGATGAGTTAAAACGAGTATCTTAGGGTTTCTTTGACGCTTACAGGTAGGAAGTTCCGGCAATTGTTAACGAATTTCCTACTTGTGCATTTAGTAGGTGATTATGGAAAGTAGAGCAAAATTATTCGGACACGCAATTCATCCGATTTTGATTGTGTTTCCGCTCGGACTTCTGGCAACGGGAGTCGTCTTTGATATAATTTATTTGATATGGAGCAACCCAATAATGGCGACCGTCGCTTATTGGATGATTGCCGCCGGAATTATCGGCGGAGCTTTAGCCGCGCCATTTGGCTGGATTGATTGGTTTGCCATTCGGCAAGGAACACGCGCCAAATCCGTCGGCTTAATGCACGGGCTTGGAAATGTATTGGTGCTTTTGCTTTTCATCGGCAGTTGGTGGCTTCGTCGTGATGCGCCGGAAAGACCCGATACGCTTGAACTGATACTTTCTTTTGCCGGTGCGGTGCTGGCATTAGTAACGGGCTGGCTTGGCGGCGAATTAGTCGAGCGTCTCGGCGTCGGTGTGGACAATGGAGCTCATCTTGACGCGCCGAATTCTTTATCCGGGCGTCCGGCAGATGAAAACGCTAAAAGTACTTAATTGAATCTGCTTTTTGGAAACAAATCTAACCTGATAAGGCACAATTGAGAATGATTATGGCACTTTCACAAGAAAATAGAGACAAAATTCGGTATTTAATTGTTGCGGAAATCAGAAAGGTTTTCAGTGCAGTGTTAAAAGCGGCGAACGAACCACCTGTTATTGGTTTTTCTACAGCACCGGAAAATCGAGTAAAGGAGCAAACTTATAACAAAATAAATAAAGTAGCTCGTGACATTAATGATGCACTCCGTGATTTGGAAAGCGAAGCTCGCGCCAGAATTGTGGAAAAAACAGACCCCGAACGTGCCGAAATAATAAGAAAACTTAAACCTGAACTTTAAGATTCGTGCCAAATTCCCACGTTTTTCTTTTTAAAGTAACTTACAAAAAAGCGAAAATGTGGAAGGGCATTGAAAAATTTTAATTTCAAAAAAAGTAATTAAAAACTTGTAAAAGAGATGGATTGGGCAAACGTAATTTGGGCTGGAATAACAGGCGGTATTGCAATGGAACTTTCAGCCATTTTACTGCACCTGTTCAGATTCAAACGGGCGAGTATGGTCAGCTATGAGGGCTGTATGATTACCGGCAGAACTTCGGGCGTTGGCAGTTATCTGGCTGGTTTGGCAATGCACTTGATACTCTCCTTACTAATCGCTTTTGCTTACGCTTGGGGATTTCAAGTAATCGGGACTAAAGCAAGCTGGTTTTACGGCTTAATTTTAGCCATACCGCACTGGGCAATCGGAGGTTTGGTCGTTCCGCTTGTGGATAAGGTTAGCGGCTGTGTAAAAAGTGGAACGGTTGAACCTTTAACAATCTTCGCAAGCGGAAATCTCACATTCTTTATAACCTTTCTCATTGGACATCTTGTTTATGGCGTAACGTTTGGCTGGATGTTGAGTCGCGTTTCGCAATGAGTTGTGGCAAATAAAGGCGCGAAAATTTATAATCAGAAACAAGCAATTTTATTTTGCACGAAAGGGAAGGAAAACTATGACGAAAAGTGATGATGGAAAAACCGTCTCGTATTGGGAAGCAAGCGAAGATTTGTTGGAAAAAGATTCTTTAAATCAATCAATCGAAACCGACGTTTGTATAATCGGCGCGGGAATTTCGGGTTTGACAACCGCGTATCTTTTGACGAAAGCGGGACGAGAAGTAATTGTCATTGACGACGGCTTAATCGGCGGCGGCACGACTTCGCGGACGACGGCGCATCTGGCAAACGCGATTGACGACCGCGTTTATCGCATCGAAAATTGGCACGGCGAGGAAAAGGCGAAACTAGCCGTTGACGCGCACGCCGGAGCGATTGACCAAATCGAAAGAATCGTTCAGACCGAGCAGATTGATTGCGATTTTACGCGGCTTGACGGCTATTTGATTCAAGCGACGGAAAACAGCGATGACGACCTCGAAAAAGAATTTGAAGCGGCGCAAAAGGTGATGGATGTCGAGCGCGTTGAGCGTGCGCCGATAAAGGATTTCGACACGGGCGAATGTTTAAAGTTTCCGCGCCAAGGACAATTTCACGTTCTCAAATATCTTTCCGGTCTGGCAAAGGCAATCGAACAGAACGGCGGGCGGCTTTTTTCAAACACAAGAGCAACCGATTGGAAGGGCGAGGACGCGCCGGAAGTGAAAACCGCGGACGGTCAAACAATTCGCGCAAAATCAATCGTTCTAGCGACGAATTATCCGATTATGAGCAAGATGTTTGCCAAACTTCCCGCGTATCGCACCTTTGTTATCGGCGCGAAAATTCCGAAAAATTCGGTTGAAAAATGTTTGATTTGGGACACGGCTGACCCGTATCATTATGTCCGCATTCAAGAAGAAGAAATTCACGACGTTTTGATTGTCGGCGGCGAAGACCATAGAACAGGGCAGGAAAACGACGGCGAAGCGCGTTTCGCAAAGCTCTTTCAATGGACGCAAGAACGCTTTCCTTTTGCCGACGAAATTTTATACAAATGGTCGGGGCAATTCTTGGAAACGCACGACGGACTCGCGTTTATCGGCAGATTTTCCGACTCCGAGCCGAATGTTTATTTGATAACGGGCGATTCGGGAATGGGAATGACGCACGGGACAATCGGCGGAATGCTCGTTTCGGATTTGATTTTGGGCGGCGGAAACGCTTGGACGGAAGTTTTCGAGCCGTCGCGCATTTTAACGCAGTCAATCGCCGAAGCCGTGCCGGAAATCATCAGTTCAACCGCGCCGTATGTTGATTGGATAACGGGCGGCGACGTTTCTTCCGCAGACGAAATCAAAAACGGTGAAGGCGCAATCGTCAGCCACGGAACAACAAAAATCGCCGCGTATCGAGACGAAAACGGAAAACTTTATCAGCGTTCAGCCGTTTGCCGACATCTGGGATGCATTGTGCGTTTTAATACATTGGAAAAAACTTGGGACTGCCCATGCCACGGCTCGCGCTATGGAATTGACGGACAGCCGATAAACTCGCCCGCTTTCTTACCGCTTGAAGAAATTAAAGATTCTTCAAATTAGTAAGAAAAAATAAAATCGTCCACCGATGAAGCAAAGGAAAGTATCTGGGTTCATCTGTGAACATTTTTCTTTTAATCAAATGAGGCTAAGGCTTAATTCCAATGTTTCAAACTCTGCCAGATTTCAGGCAGGGGCTTTTTCGTATTGCGACAAACGAGAATTTTATATTTTTCTTCCGCCATCGAATATGGATGCCCCACTTCCGTTTTTTCTTCGACCGATTCGCAATTCTTTTCGGCATCTTCTTTTTTTGAACCCAATAAAATCAGCACTTCGCCCGTGTAGCCGCGATGTCCCCAAAGAAAATAGCTTTGGTGTCCGCTGACGGCTTTCGGCAAATTATATTGTCCGCCGAAAAAATCAATCGCTCCCGCTTCGCCGTAGTTTGAAGCGTAAATTCCGGCTTTCGCGCGTTCTTCGGGCGAAAGATTGTTGTAAATATCGGCGACTTTGACAACCATTTCCTGCCAGCCGAATTGGTCGCCATAGACTTGCTGCAACACGCCTTCGTGTCCGACTTCGGATTTCGGCGGTTTGAATCCGATTGCGTTTTGGTAACGAATGAGAGTTTCGACGGGCAGAACGGGCAGAGCTATTGGTAAAACAAATAAAAAAAGACCGAAAATCAAAATGGGCAGAGCATATTTTATAAAACGCAGAGCGCGAATTTTTTCTGCAATTTGTTCCCACCAAACCGCGCCCGCCGCAAACAGCATCGGGTAAATCGGGATGAGATAATAATCTTTGGCTTTGAGATAAATCATCAACGCGAGCAAGATGAGATAAGCGATTCCCAGAAAGCGAAAATGTTTTCCGCGGCGGTCAGCGAGAAAATACCAGATGCCCGCAATCCAAACGGGAAAAGTTGTCGGCAACAAAGACACAATTTGCGCCACGATAAACGCGAGCGGCGAAAGCACGACGTTCTTGCCGGATTTTCCGACGTTTTGCAGAAGTTCGAGCGTGGCGAAATCGTTGTTTATCTGCCAGATGATATTCGGCAGAAAAATCAGAAACGCGATTGCGCCGCCGAGCCAAAAATATTTGTTCGTGAAAACTTTTCTTTCCTTTGTCAGAAGCAGACCGACGACGAGCGCGAAACCGAAAAACAGCATTGAATGTTTGTTCATCAAACCAAGTCCGGCGAACAAGCCGAACAAAAGCCAATAGCGAGAGTTATCATTGTCAACTTGAGTTTCATCGGAAATGCTTTCCCCGCTCTTGTTCACGAGCGAATTTTCGCCTTTGATTGCCAGAATTGCAAAATAAACCGAGAGCATCCAGAAAACGGGTTCGAGCGAGTTCATCGAAAGCAGGTTATCAATCGCCAGATAAACCGGAGCGCACAAAACACAAAGGCAAGCGAGAAAAGTTGCAAAGCGTTTGCCGCCGAACTCTTTGACAAGGAGCGCGGTCAGAAAAATCTTCAACGCGCCTGCGATTGCCGGAAAAAATCGAATCGCAAACAGAGAGTCGCCAAACAAAACGCGGCTCGTTTTCGCCATCAGCGCAACCATCGGCGCGTGGTCGGGATAACCCCAAGCTAAATGTTCGCCGCACGCAATGAAATAAAGCTCGTCGCGGAAATAGCCGTAATTTGAATTGAAAATAAAATGTAAGAGAAGTTTGAAAACAGCAAAATATGTGCCGATGGCAAGCGGACTAAACCAAGTATCGAAACGATTGTTTTTCGATTCGTTCATATCTGAATTAACACACAAAAGAAGAGAAAAATCTAATCACAGACAGCACAAATGTTTTTTGATTTATCCATCCGCGACTTCCGCAAAAATCAGCTTTTTAATTTTATCAATCTTTTCGAGTGCGGCTTCTTCACCTGCTTTGATAAATTCGTCCATTTTGCCGATTGCGTCCGGTCTAAGATGTGCGATTTGCGGAATAATTACAACGTCGGCGCGGTAATGTTGATGTTTGGCAGCTGTCCGCAAAAGCATCATTGCTGATTGGAAAAATACGCCGAGCAGAGTTGAAGGCGAACCCCAATAAGTTGCGCCCGAAGAAATTACGTCAACCGCAATGATGATTTCCGCACCTAATTTTTTGACCGCTTTGGTCGGAACGGGCGCGACGATTCCGCCGTCAATCAATTTTCTGCCTTCCGTTTCAATCGGAACAAAAACGCCCGGAATCGCGCAGCTTGCCCGAATCGCCAACGCCAAATCGCCCGCCTCTTTTAAAATAACTTCCTCGCCCGTTTCCAAATCGCAAGCGACGGCAGCAAAAGGAATCGGTAAATCTTCAAATCTTTTAAACGGAAAGTTTTGATTGATAAACGCGCCCATCGAAGCACTTGAAAGAATTCCCTTTGGTGAAAACGAAAAACCGGTCATATTAAACCAACTTACTTTTCGTCCTATTTTGATAATTTCTTCGACCCTCACGCCGCAAGCCAACGCACCGCCGGCAAACGAACCAGCGGAAGTTCCGGCGATAAAATCAATCGGAATGTTGTGTTCGGCTAAAACCTTGAGAACGCCCAAGTGAGCAAAACCACGTGCCGCGCCGCCGGAAAGTGCTAAACCTATTTTTTTTCGTGTCATAAAATTTATAAGTGAAAATTGACGAGTGAGAACTATTGCTTTGTAATTTAAGTTTTTAAAGTTTTGAGATTCAACTAAAGGTTGGCTGATTTGTCAAGGAAATGCCAGCTAAAGCTACAACTCAAAACGCCCGACTATTTTTTAAGTGTCAACGCTAACGTTACAAAACACTATACTTTCTGATTTTTACTTCTCATTTCTCAATTGATTTCAATTTTACTTTTTGCAAAACTTTCGCCATTCTATTATTTAACAAATTTTTAACTTATGACTCCATCAGAATCTTTATCTTTTCCACGACAAAAAACCAGCGCGGACATGGCGGCAGGCGAAGAGGTTTGTCCGGTTTGCTCGCGTGAAGTCAAATTCGGATTTGTGCCGATGTCAGGTTTGCCCGAAGATTTACGGAAACTGATTCGTGCGAATGCTCCCGACACGCAAACTTTTGAAGCTGTCTGCGCCCGTTGTGCACGGTTGTTTGAACGCGCCAAAACACAGATTTTAAGTGATGCCGCGATGAACAAAGACGGTTCTTTCGTTCTTTCGACACCTTTGCGGCTCGATGCGGTTGAGCATTTTACAGGCAAAGGCGTAACGATAGCGTTTCTTGATTCGGGATTTTATCCGCACGACGATTTAATCACGCCGGATAATCGTATTTTAGCTTACCAAAATATGGCTGCAAGTAATGGCGAAGTTGCTTCGCTGTTTCAAAACGATGCTTTAAGTTGGCACGGAATGATGACTTCGGTGGTCGCGGTGGGAAACGGTTCGCTCTCGAATGGTTTTTATCGCGGAATCGCGCCGGACGCAGCTGTAGTTTTGGTAAAACTTGCGCGGACGGGCAGAATTACCGAACAAAACATTCAGGACGGCTTGGAATGGGTTTTGGAAAACCGCGCCAAATTCGGAATAAAAATCGTAAATATCTCGGCAGGCGGCGATTTCGAGCAGAGCTATCTGCACGATTCACTTTCGCAAACTGTTGAAGAATGCGTCGCACGAGGCATCTGCGTTGTTTGTGCCGTCGGCAACGCCGGACATCTGCCGACGCATCCGGTTTTTCCGCCCGCGTCATCACCGTCAGCAATTTCGGTTGGCGGTCTGGACGATAAAAATTCAATCAATCGCGCAAAGCGCGGAATGTATCGCAGTTCTTACGGTCCGACTTTAGACGGTTTTCAAAAACCTGAGATTGTTGCGCCGAGTATTTGGGTTCCCGCGCCGATTCTGCCGAATACGCCGACGGCGCAGCAAGCCGCGCTATTGGAAGTTTTAGATAAAGCGGAAGACGCGGATTTGCACCAGATTATCGGAATGAATCCGAACATTGAACCGGATTTGGATGCCGCGCTCGACCGTCCGGCGTATCTGATTCGGCAGATTATCGCGCTTAAACTTCGCCATGAAAACGTCATCACGCGCCATTATAAATACGTTGACGGAACATCGTTTGCCGCGCCGATTGTGTCGTCGGTTGCCGCCCAAATGCTCGAAGCCAACCCGTATCTAACGCCGCAGCAGATAAAAAGAATTTTAATCTCGACGGCGGAGCGTCTGCCGCATTACGAAGTTGACCGCCAGGGCTGGGGCGTGATTAACCCGCATCGGGCGGTTGAATTGGCGGTTTCTTTTATTTGATTTTTATTGATTGATAAAATTGTAAAGCAAAACGCCGGTGGCTTTGACGGGTTGACTGCCGACTTTTATGGGATTTATTTTCGATTGGCGGGCGGCGGCTTCGGCGGACGAACGCAAAAGCGGATTGCCGCTGGTCGCTTTGGCAGAAATTACTTTGCCCGCTTCGTCAATCAAAACCTGAACGGCGACTTGCCCCGACGCACCCATTTGTCTGGCTGTCGACGGATAAGCGGGCTTCGGCAGATTAATGGCGCGTCCGTTTAACACTCCGGCATTAACCGGACGATTGGTTGGTAAGGCGGATGGTGTTGGGCTTAAAGTCGGCGTTGGTGATGGCGACGGCGGTGTAGCCGTCGGTCTGATATTGGTGTTGGACGAAGGCGTAGGCAAAGTGTTGACATTGGCATTTGTGTTTGCTTCGGGTGTCGGCGTTGGCGACGGCGACGGTTTTGGTGTTGGTGTCGGCGTTTTTATGTTGACGCTGGCGTTGAAGTTTGTATTGAAATTTGTATTGAAATTTGTGTCAAGGTTGGTATTAACATTGACATTGCTATTAAAAAGCGAATTATCAATGTTGAGATTTGTATTCAGATTCGCATCAATTGGATTAAGGTTTGTATTAACGTTTACGTTTTGATTTGAATTATTTGAATTATTCAAAAACATAAAAATAATACCCGCGCCCGCCAAAATTATCAAAGTTCCCAAAATCGTTAAAATAACAACTTTTGCCGTGTTGGATTTTTTTGGCAGAGGTTGCCGACGATAGGTTTCGGTTGTTTTCCTCCGAATTTGCTGCTCTTTTATGTCCGGTGATGTGGTCGGGATAATAATGCGCGGCGGCGAGTTTTCTTCAGCTGATTCAGAAGATGCGTCTTCGGTTAATTCGGGCGCAGGAGAAACTTCCGGTTTGCGGCGGATAACGGTTTCTTCTTCGATGCTCTCACTCGGCAATTCGGTAAATACCGGCTGCTCTTCTTCAACCAGCGGTGTGCCATCTTTTATGCAGAAACGCAAAATTTCTTCGTCGTAGCGAGTTTTGCAGATTGGACAGAATTTCATAATTTTATCAATAAACGTCCTTTCCGATTTTTAGCAAATGCAGGCAGCAATCTCTGCTTACGCATTCTATCACGGATTTATTGAGAAGAATAAACTCGGTTTATTCGGGTTAATTTTAATTTAATATACCAAATGCAGGCAAACGGTTCTTCGCTGATAATCGCAATTTCCGTGTCAATCGTCGAATGTCCTTCGGTTAAAGTTCGGCGCGTTGCACCTAAATCCGGGATGCGCTCCAATGACAAAGTGCAGAGACTTATTAATTTTATAAATCAACGCCCCGGGAACAGGTGAACCGCGCGGCTGTTGTTCGTCAACGGTGTCCAATTATTTCCGCGTCGCAGTCCGAGTTTGGAACTTAGTCTAAAACTAGATTTCATAAAATTTTAGGCTAAGTTCCAACATCAGGTTTTAAGGCTTCAGCACAATTTTGATACAGTTGTCCTGTTTTTCCTTAAACATTTCGTAGCCTTCGGGTGCGGCATCAAGCGGCATTTCGTGCGTGATGATAAACGACGGGTCAATTTCGCCGCTTTCGATTTTGTCAAACAGCATCGGCATATATTTCTGAACGTGGGTTTGTCCGGTTTTAAGCGTTAATCCCTTGTTCATAAAAGCACCAATCGGCAGTTTATCGGCGGCTCCGACATAAACGCCGGGCATCGAAATCGTGCCGCCTTTGCGACAGCTCATAATCGCCTGCCGAAGGACATGAACGCGGTCGGTAGCAAGGAAAGTCGCCGTTTTCACCGCGTCTAACACACCATCGAGCTTTCCGCCGGCGAGTGCTTCGCAGCCGACCGCATCCATACAACGGTCAGGTCCGCGATTGTCTGTTATTTCCATCAATTGATCATAAACGTCTACGTCGTCAAAATTAATGGTTTCGGCATTGCCGTCTTTTTCCGCCATTGCCAGACGTTCCGGCACGTTGTCAATCACAATCACGCGCCCTGCGCCGAGCATCCACGCGCATTTGACGGCAAGCTGTCCGACCGGACCGCCGCCCCAAATCGCTACTGTGTCGCCTTCTTCGATGCCGCAGTTTTCCGCCGCCATATAAGCCGTCGGAAAAATATCCGACAAAAATAAAACTTTTTCGTCCTCAATTCCATTAGGAACTTTGAATGGTCCGACATCAGCAAACGGAACGCGCAAGTATTCGGCTTGCCCGCCCGCAAAACCGCCGAGCATATGCGAATAACCAAATATTCCGGCGGGCGATTGTCCCATCGCTTCGGCGGCAACTTTTGCGTTCGGGTTTGATTTATCACACAGCGAATACATTTCCTTTTGACAGAAAAAACAGTTCCCGCAGGAAATCGTAAAAGGCACGACGACTTTATCGCCGACTTTCAAATTACCGACACCGCTTCCGACTTCGACAACCTCGCCCATATTTTCGTGACCGAGAACATCGCCTTTCTCCATCGTCGGCATAAAACCGTCGTAAAGATGCAAATCTGAGCCGCAAATGGCGGTTGAAGTGATTTTAATAATTGCGTCGCGCGAATCTTCTATTTTTGGGTCAGGAACATTTTCCACGCGCACATCATTTGTGCCATACCAACATAATGCTTTCATATCGTTTCTCCCTGAATTAGTGAATAAAAAAGAGAATGAAAACCAACTAAACAGCGATTTATTCTCTCCCGTTAAATATTATTTCCGGCTGTTAAACTTGATAGCCGACATAAATCTTACACTACAACTTTTTCGCTGACTTGTGCAAACTGCTCTTTATTTTGAAGTAAGTTTATTAAATTCTGGCAGTCAATTCTGTCTGTTAGAGAACATAAACCAATTTTTCTGCAAAATTTCAACTTCGTGTTTGATGTTATTTAGTCGTTATGGATTTCTTTAGAGAATAGACAGAATCCGCGGGATGAAACAAAATAAAAATACAATCGTTTGTCTGCATTCTTCGGCGATTAAAGTTTGTCAGCGAATTCGTGCTTTTTCGATGAAAAAAATTATTATTATTGGTGCCGGACTCGGCGGACTTGCCGCCGCGATTAGGCTTGCAAAATCGGGCTTTTCCGTCAGCGTTTTAGAAAAAAATGAAACCGTCGGCGGAAAGGTTAATTTTGTCGAAGCCGATGGTTACAAATTTGACACGGGCGCGAGTTTGCTGACGATGCGGCACGTTTTGGAAGAACTTTTTACATTTGCCGGAAAACGAATTGAAGATTATCTTGAAATAATTCCGCTTGAGCCGATTTGCCGCTATTTTTGGTCGGACGGGACGATTTTCGATGCTTCTGCCGATTTACAGAAAACCGAAAGGGAAATTGAAAAAATCGCGCCGCCGGATGTCAAAAATTTCCAAAAATATCTTGCCGATTCTAAGCAAAAATACGAGGTTGCCGAAAGGACTTTTCTCGCACACAGCTTAAATGATTTGCCGAAACTTCTGCGCCCGAAATATCTCAAGGATTTAGTCGCCGTTTCCAGTCTAAAAACTTTAGACAAACACAATAAAAGTTATTTCCAATCGCCAAAACTCCGGCAGCTTTTTAACCGCTTTGCCACTTACAACGGTTCTTCGCCTTTTAGAACGCCCGCGACCTTTGCGCTGATTCCTTATGTCGAATTCGGTTTAGGCGCGTGGTATGTTAAAGGCGGAATGTATGAAATTCCGAAGGCTCTGGAGAAATTGGCAAAAGAACTCGGCGCAGAGATCTGCACCGAAGCGGAAGTTGAAAAAATCGAAGTTGAAAATGGCAAGGCGGTTGGCGTGCGCGTCGGCGGCGAAAGTTTCGGCTGTGATTTTGTCATCGCCAATTCCGATGCAGTTGAAACTTACCGCAATTTAATTGACAAAGAAAATCGTTTGTCATTTTCCGATAAGAAATTAAATAAAATCGAACCGTCGTGCAGCGGTTTTGTTTTGCTTTTAGGAACGAAAAAACAATTTCCGCAACTGGCGCATCACAATATCTTTTTTTCAAATGATTACAAAGCCGAATTCGACTCGATTTTTGAGCAAAAACGTCCCGCGCCGAATCCGACGATTTATGTCTGCGCGTCGTCAAAAACCGACAGAACGCAATCACGCGACGGACACGAAAATTTGTTTGTTTTGATAAACGCGCCTTATACAAATTTCGCTGCTGATTGGGAAAAAGAGAAAAAATCTTACCGCAATTTGATTATTAAAAAGCTGGGAAATTATGGTTTGGAAGATTTGAAAAGTTCGATTGATTTCGAGCAAATAATTACGCCCGCAGATTTTGAGCAAAAATATCTTGCCAATCGCGGTTCGATTTACGGCGTTTCGTCAAACGGAATTTTCTCGGCTTTCCTGCGTCCGCCGAATAAAGCAAAAGACATCGAAAATCTTTATTTTGTCGGCGGCGCGACACATCCGGGCGGCGGAATACCGCTGGTTTTGCTGTCAGGCAAAATGGTGAGCGATTTGATTATAGCGGCAGTCAAATAAGAAAAAAGCTGAGAAATTTTATAAAACTTCCCAGCTTTTTAATTTTTAAGCAGTAAAATTTTTACTGCACTTTGTACGGCGAAGTTGCCGGTTGGTCGGTTGCCGCGCCCCATTGCACACCGCTTGCCGTGTTGGTTTGGCTGCTGTTTAAATACCAGATACCGCTTGCACCGCTTGGACGGAAAACAGCAAAGTCGGTTCGCTTGTCGCCGTCATAATCGGCAGGCTGCGGAATATCACCGCTTGCGCCAAATTGATAAGCCATCATCGCCACATTTGCCGCAACGCCGCTTCTCAGATAATACCAAGTTCCATTGGATGGTCGCCAAACGGCGATGTCGGTTTTGCCATTGCCGTCGTAGTCGCCCGGAACAAGTTTATCCGATGTAAAAGAGCCAAAATCAACTCCGCCGCCGCAAATTGCAGCTGTTGATGGACAACCCAAAACGAATCCGTAGTTGAAGTTGCTTTGCAGGATAAGCCACTTGTTAACTCCGTTGTTGTTTCGCACAACGGCAAAATCATTGATGCGGTCGCCGTCAAAATCGCCGACAACCGGCACATCGCCGTTTTGTCCCCACTGGCGG
The DNA here is from genome assembly GCA_002050455.1 of Acidobacteria bacterium 5-1. Taxonomy (GTDB): domain Bacteria; phylum Acidobacteriota; class Blastocatellia; order Pyrinomonadales; family Pyrinomonadaceae. Next base: position 15,393 of record MWZA01000133.1, read on the forward strand.
GAAAGAAGCGTGTTGTCGGAACTGCGAAGGGCATACCAAAAACCGTTGCTTGGTCGCCAAACGGCGATGTCGGTTTTGCCGTCGCGGTCATAATCGCCCGGAACGGGAATATCTCCGGCTACTCCGAAAGGTCTTGAAACAAAACTGGTTCCGGGCGTCGTTTGACTTAAACCGTAATACCAAGTGTTGTTGCTCGGGCGATAAACGCTGACATCGGTCTGACCATCGCCGGTGTAATCTCCCGCAGTTGTAATGTCGCCGCTTTGTCCGAATCGAAGAACATTGAAGCCGCCGGCTGAATTAAGCGTATACCAGACTCCGTTGCTCGGTCGCCAAACGGTGATATCGGCTCTGCCGTCATTGGTGCGGTCAAAACCTGCCTGACGACAGCCAGTCGCATAGTTAATCGTAAATTTATAACTCGGACAACCGGTATCAGCCCCAACTTCAGCGATTACAACGGTAAAATTTTGTCCAGCAGTCAGCGGAAATGAAAGCGAACCGATTCCGGTTGAACTAAACCCGGAAGTGCCGATAATACCTGTTCCCGGACTGGCAGGATTGTAATTTGAATAGACAGTAACTTGAGTCGTATTTCCGCCGCAGCCGGTAAAATCAAAATCAAGCGTTGCACAAGCTGCTTGTCCGGTCGGATTGCTATAATCGTATTTATCGTAACGATATGTTCCCGCCAGAGGCGCTTGGGTCGGCGCGCCGCCGGCACAGCTCGAAACAAAACCATCTCTGAAAACGCGACCTGTTTGCGTCGGGTCGGTTGTCGCAAGCACTCCTGATTGAGCAATAGGACTGCCGGAAGGTTGACAAACAAATTGCGAGAAAGCAATCTGATTTGACATAAAAGTCAGCACAAATAACATAATAAAGGAAAAAAGTCCCTTATTTTTTGAAACGAAATTTTTCATCTTTTTATCTCCCTGAATTTAAAAGTATAGGAAACTACAATTTTGCGTTGCCGTAAAAGCAAAGTGTTTGGTTAGAAACAAGGAAGATTTGCTTTTGATAGCCGTCTAAGAAACAACGCTGTTTCAATTGGTTTGATTAAAAGTATGCTTTTTTGACAAATTTTGCAATAAAAATTTGTCAAAAAAGCATACTTTTTTTCAAATTTTATTATTGAACTGCATCGAAGTTTTCTCTCGCAGAGAAAAATCGGCTAAAATAACAAAATTATGAAATATTGTCCGAGCTGCCAAACAAGTTATACCGACGACACACTTAAATTTTGTCTACAGGACGGCACGCCGCTCGTCGAAGTTTCCAATTCGAGGGCGCAGATACCGACGATTGCTTTCGGGGAAGGAGAAGCGGAAACGGTAATTTCGCCGAAATCGCGTGAACCGATTCGCCGCGTGGAACCGCTGGAAATAGAAAACTATCAAAGAGAGCCGGTTCAGGAAGAAAGAATTACCGATGTTCATCCTAAAACAAAAAAATCAAACACCGCCTTAATCGTTGCGCTGACGACATTGGCAACGCTTTTAGTTC
>MWZA01000055.1 GCA_002050455.1 Acidobacteria bacterium 5-1
GATTTGAACCGGGAATCAGAAATAGGCTGAAATTGGAATAAGCCGGCAATACTTGATTTGAAAACGTCTCAAAAATGACTCTTTTTTGATGTCATGAAGATGGCGGAACCTGACCCGTGATGAATGATATTTGAAGCTAATTATTTTTTCGTTCTCTGACTATTGAGATCCTGATAAATTAACTTTCCGGGATTTTCAGCCGAGAAGGTGTTTCGGCAGTTTCTGATGCCCGTCTCTGTTATGGTTGGCAATGATCTTTTTTTGAAAATTTGCGTATTGGTAAATGTTTAGTGTAAAAGCAAATTCAAGCGGGTTGGTTGAATTTGCTTTTAAAAAAGACCCATCCCTGTGAATAATCGCTCCCTTGCCGATCAATCCGCGCCGCCGCGCCTGCTGAAAAACGTCAATGACAAGCTGCGCCGTCATCCGCGTCGAAACCTTCCACCCGACAATCCGGCGCGTGAACTTATCTTGAAGACACGCCAAATAACAAAATGAGCCGTCCGCCAAGCGCAAATAAGTGATGTCGCCGACGAAGACTTCGCCACAGCCGGCGGGCGCATTTGACCGATCCCGCACCAGATTCGCGCACACTGTCAAACCGTGTTTTGAATCGGTCGTCTGCGGCTTGAAAGACTTGGTTTGAATCGCCCGCAGGTTCTCGCGCCGCATTACTTTCCGCACCCTCCCGCATCCAAGTTTAAGCTGTGCCGCAATTCGTCGTAAACCGTAACGCCGCCGATGAAACTCGAAGCATTGTTTACAGCCATCGCGCAATTGACTTTCGAGGAACTTGTTTGATAACTTCGGCGGTTCGCGTAAGTATAATATGCAGAGCGATTAACCTTCATCACCCGGCACAGTAACTTAATCGGAAACGCGCCCTTTTGACTTTCAATGAACTTGTAACGGCTTAACTTTCCAAGCCGAAGATAAGCGCCGCCTCTTTTAGGATGTCACGCTCCATTTCCACTTCGCGTAATTTCTTTTTCAGTTCCAGAACTTCTTTTTCTATATCGGAACTTGTTTCGCATTTGGCTTTCTTCCACTTGTGCAGCAAGCTTTCGGCAACCCCTAATTCGCGTGACACCGAAGCCACCGATTGCCCGTCAAAAATCTTTCTGACGGCATTTTGTTTGAACTCATCATCATATTTTCGCATCATCTCATTTTACAGAGAGTTTCGTGTCTGCCTAAATTAAATCACCCCATATATCTTCTTTTTACATCATTAAAGACCCGCGATTTTACTTGAGCGTTAACGATCATTGAAGTTAAAAGACAAGTTAGATTTCTCTTGGTGAATCAGAAAGGGAATGATTTGAAATGCGTTTTGTCACAAAAACAACCCTCGCGGTGTTGTATTACTAATGATGACTTTAAATTGGAGGAATTTTTTGTGAAATTGCTTGAAAAAATTTCCCTGTTCGTTTTTTGTTTTCTTTTTCTTTCGACCTTTGCCGTGAAGGCTCAAATCGGCATTGTTGACAGAGATGCAAAGATTAAACCGGCGCTTGTTGTCTTGGGAACTTATCATATGGGAACTCCCGGTAATAATGTGGTCAACCCTAAAGTTGCCGATATTACCGCTCCCGAACGACAAAAGCAGATTGCCGAACTTATCGAAAGGCTGAGAAAATTCAAGCCGACTAAGATTGTGCTTGAATGCGACCACCCCGAAGCCGATGCCAAGACTCAGGAGTTTTACGATAAATATTTGTCTGGGCAGTATCAACTCTCAAAAAACGAAACTAACCAGATAGGTTTTCGGCTGGCGAAAAAGTCCGGTCTTAAAAAAATATATTGTGTTGATTGGAGCGATTTCTGGGACGATCCTGCTATCAACTATATGAAATACGCTTCCCGGGATGCAGAGTTTGACGGTTTTCTCAAAGAACATAATCGAAAGCTAAAGGAAGAAATAGATGCGGAATATGCGAAACTGCTACCTCTGTCCATTACAGACCAGCTCATCTTTGTTAATCAACCGGCTCAAACAGAAAGAGATAATCAAAGATATTTTGCCTTGATTCGAATCGGGCGCGGTAAAGAATATATCGGAGCAAATTATGTTTCGTGGTGGTATCGCCGAAATATGACAATTCTCACCAACATCATCAGACTAACCGATTCTCAGAACGACAGAATTTTGGTGGTTTATGGCGTAGGACACGCTAAACTGCTCAATCAATTTGCCAAAGAATCAGGTTTTTATACGGTTGAAAGCCCTTTGAAATATCTGAAAAGTAAGAAGTAAATTTCTCTATGGAGTCAAAATACAATTACTAATGACGGCTAACAGTCGCCTCTTGATAGCGGCGAAATCTAACAAATCAGCTATGAAAGAAGCAGTCAAGCACAGAGTCTGACCATCCCGCTCGTTTTGCTGTCTGCGGCGGGTTATTGTTACTGATCGCCGGATGGCGTTTCAAGGTTGTTAAGCAAGAATATTTGAATTTAACCGGAAGTGCCGCCGATGATGCTCTTTTGCAGTGACCTTGCTTCTATGGTTGAACTAGTATCGCTGTTACCGTGCAGCTATTGGAGACTTCGGCTATAAAAGCCGGTCTATGGTCCTATCGGGTAATGGCATAGAATGACGGTCGCCTATCCATTGGACGCGCACTCATTCGGTTTTATTGAAAAAAGCCAAACGGTTTATGACTTTGGTTTGGAGAACTAACCGCCACCCGCCAGGCATTAACCTTTTGGCGACAAATGGTTAATCAATGGGTTCTTTATCAAACAAACAAAACGTGCCGGGATGATTTTATAATACTTCGGCAGACTCTCAAGTTCAACGGCAGATGAAAGCCCGTCTTTCATCCTACCATTTGAAGTGAGGGCGCGGGCAGCGACTTTCTTATCGCGTTGTCCGTTTAACTCAAACGGGCTTGGCGGCGGTTTCGCCCCACGTCATCTCAGCCGTTGGGCGGCTACCTCTTGTCACAAGGAAATATATCTATGATTCGCATTTTGGGGATTTTGCTGGCGGTAATTTTCGCAATTTTGAGTTTTTTTCATTTGTATTGGGCGGCTGGCGGCAGATTTGGAATCGCCGCGGCTATTCCAACCGCCGGCGTCGAACATCTTTTTAAACCTTCGCCTTTTGCGACGATTTTAGTGGCGGCGGCACTTTTCGCCGCAATGCTCGTTGTGCTTGGACGAATTAAAATATGGGGCGCGTTTGTCCCTGGTTGGATTTTCTATTCGGGAACCTGGGTGATTTCGGTATTGTTCCTGCTTCGTGCAATCGGCGATTTCCGATTTGTCGGCTTTTTCAAAAGCGTTACTGATACAAACTTTGCGCGTTGGGATACAATTTTATTTTCGCCGCTCTGTCTTTTTATCGCCGTTGTCGCATTTTTAATCAGCTATTACCAAGCCAAATAAAACCGGAAGAAATCAACGCGCCCTAGCTATTGTGTTATGTTTTTCGTAGTTATTCTTTTCTATTCTTAGTAAAAAACTCCCAAATCAGCTCATTTAAGTTGATATCTTGAGAGGTTTTACCGATCGGCAATCCAATATTAAATGAATCAGCCCCAGCCCAGGTATGCCCTCCTTCTTTTATTGTAACGAGTGAAACATAATTAGAGTCGTTCATTGATTCTAAAATCAAAACCCGGGTGCCATCACTCTTATTTCCATCAATAGTTTTGCTTATATCCTTGGAATTACTTAGGTCGTTTTGGCTTTTCCAATATTTATAAGTTTCTAAAGCCGACAAATATGCCTCTTTCTTTCCTTCATATTTAACAACTTCATCACTCGTTCCGTGAACGATCAGTACGCCGATTTTAGTTGTTGTCCGGTTATTATGCTTAAGGACAGGCTCGGGCATAGTCGCTCCGACTGAAGCTATTGCGGTAAATTTATCAGATAATTCACTTGCGATTCTTTGACAAAAGAATCCTCCTCTTGAAAGTCCAGTAGCATAGACTTTTTTGGAATCAATTCTGTAGTCTTTGGCAAGCGATGTCAGAAGAGAATCAATAAATCCTATATCGTCAGTTCCTTCCGTGTAAGACATTTCAAAACCGACATTCCAATCTTGTTTAATGCCCTGCGGATACACAACAATGAAATTATACTTATCCGCCGTTTTATTCATTTGTGTATAAAGCATTTGCTCCGCCATGGTCATTCCTCCGCCGTGAAAATTAAAAACGACAGGAAAATTTTTATCCTTTTTGATTTCGTAAGATTTCGGAACGTAGACAATATATCTTCTTTTTACATCATTAACGACCAGCGATTTTACTTGAGCGTTAACGATCATTGAAGTTAAAAGACAAGTTAGTAGTATTGTGACAACAGATTTTATTTTCATATTTAGTAGTAGGCTGCAAACATTTAAGATTTGATTGATTAAGTATTAGGAACACATAGCTGCGGGAAAATGAAAGCGCGCCGGCAGCTGGCTATTAAAAGAGGCTTTACGTTTAAGCTCCCGCTTTGGGTAATGACTCTTATGCGATCGAAGATCCAGGTTGGCTGAAAGATCTTCGCCCTTTTCGTTTTTGGAATTTAATTTTTTCATAGGACATTCTTTTTTAATTAATCCCAAACTATCGAAAAAAATTCCCGGACACTTCTGACCGCCTTCGTTACGGAATAAATTCACCTTTCAAATACTTTTATCAAACTGAAGCGGAAATACGGCGAATTGTCCGAAAAAACTTTCAGGAAATATCGAAATCGGGAAAAGGAATTAGAATAGAGGTAGAAAAATCAATTGTGTCTGAAAAAAGCGATTCAACAACATTTCAACTAGCGGTTCTAAGAACAGAACTGTCAAACTCCGCGACTCTTCTTTCGCACACGCAAGCGTCAATCGGCTTGATGGTTTCGGCGCTTGCCTTTATGAAACTGTTTGACTCTTACCTGATTTTCGATCTGTGCGGCTGGATATTTATTATCCTGGCAACAGGAGTTTTTACGCGCGGCGTTCTTCTTTACCGCAAAACTAAAACACAAATCGAAGAAGAAAAAAGTTTTTTCCGAGGAATTCACCAATGACAACTAAACAATTCCGAGCAACCGCACAAAACGTTTTCTGCGACTTGATGAAACTGTTTTCCAAAAAGTCCAATGGATTTCATCAAGGAATTTTTTATCGAAAATTGAGTTGTTTTCTTTCCAAATAAATGGTCGACCGGGCTGTAATTGAAAAATGTCAAAACGGTGAAAAAATATGTTTCGGTTTCTATTCGAACATTATTAAAAACAAGCCGTTGGTCACGCGGATGCCATTCTCAGCAGCCAATGCGGTTACGGTTACACATTGGGACTAAATGTGTAATCTTGATTTATGGAAATATTTCAGCTAAAATCCGTTTGTGAAAACTTCCGAAGAACTTCAAATTTTAGATGCCGACAATTTTACGCTCGCGCTCGATGTTAATGCGGTCGTCGAAAGCTGGCTGACCAGAACCGTCAATCCATCATTAAAACGAAGCAACGATATTCGCAATGATAAATCGAAAGCCGTTTTCGATTTTTTTGATTTTTGCGGAAAATCCGCTCAAACAGTTTTACCTTCAGACGTTGAAGAATGGCGCTGGAACTTGAAAACTCATAGATTAGCTGACGGGACGATTTATAATCGAATTTCCGCGCTCGCGCAATTTTTTGAATATTTGAGAAATGAAGTCGGAATGATGAAATTAATTCCGATCAATCCAGCAAAAGTTTCGTTGCCGAAAGCTGGGAAGCCTTTTCAATCGGAAAGCGTCAAGGCTTTATCGCGCGAAGAGCTGGGAAGATTGCTTGACGTTGTTGCAAATCACACAATTGATAAGCGACCCGTTCATCTGAGAGATTATGCCATCCTGCAGTTTTACGTCGCAACGGGAAGACGGCGCGCCGAGATTATTAATCTGCGCGGAAACAGCATTGAAATTAAAGACGGCAGATTTTTTATCAAAGCTAAGGTGAAGGGCGGATTTTTCCTCAACTTTGAGCTCGATGACGAAACGACTAAAAAGGCTCTGTTTGATTATCTTGCCGCCTCGAACCGAACTGATATTTTCGGGAACGACGAACCGCTGTGGCTGCGGCACGACAAAGGCGCAAAATCCGGGGAAAATAAAGGCTTAACTTCGCACGGATTTGTCCGCCGGATGGAAATTTACGCGTCGGAAGCCGGGATTTCTCATTTTCATATTCATCGCTTACGTCATACGTTTGCCAAAATCGTCTCGGAATATTCGGAATCGATGGCGGAAACTCAAGAAGCTCTCGGACACTCGAATATCAAAACGACGCAAATCTACGTGCAAAGACTCGCAGTTAAAAAGGATAAACATTCAAAATCCATTCGGGACGCGCTGAAAAAATAATTCTAGTTTTTGGTGGTTTTTCCTAAAATGATTCAAAATCAAGGAATGGAATGATAAGGATCGTCTTGAAAAAAGCGCTTACAGGACAAATATGAAGGTTGTTTTTTGATGGTTTCAAAATGAAAATCATCTTTCTGGAGCTGATTGGGGCAATAACCGTTCTTTTAAGTTCCTCGGCTGATTGGCAAAAAGCGGACTGTCAGTACAAAATATCAAAGTGAGCGCGAACAAACATATATCTCCGGGCTGTTCAGTTTAACCCCCGATGCCGAAGCCTGATTTTACTCTTAAAATTATTAAAGATGCGGGTGAACTGCATCGTTTGAGCGAAGTGCTGGTCACGCTCCCCGCGTTTGCCTTCGACATCGAGACAACCGATTGGTGGAACCGACACCGCGAGCGGATTGCCCTGATTCAAATCGCTTTTCGTGCCAAGGATAAAATAAAAGTTTTCATCATCGACGCGCTTGCTGATTTTGACCCGGAGCCGCTGCGCCTGCCGCTCGAAAAATCCGCCGCCGTAAAAATTATACATAACGCGGGATTCGATGCGACGCGTCTCCAAAAACATTACAATTTCAGCCTTGACCCAATTTTCGATACGATGCTTGCCGCCCGCCGCTCGGGAGAGCTGAAATATTCGCTTAAAGCGCAGGCGGATAATCATCTCGGGTTTCATCTCGACAAATCCGCGAGGACGAGCGATTGGAGTCGTCGCCCGCTCGATAACCGGCAATTATATTACGCCGCGCTCGATCCGTTTGCGACCTTGCTCCTGTATGAAAATCAGTTGGAGCGAGGGATCAGCGGCAACTATCGTTTGATGCCTCCTGCCGTTTCAACTCAGAATTTGCTGCCGCTCGATGATTTACCGGCTGACAGTTTACCGGTAGAGGTTGAAACCCTTACTGCCGCCGATCCGTTACCGGCTGAAAATTCTTCTGCACAATCCAATTTGTCGGAAACGGCAATCGCACTGCTCGGCATCATTACCGAACTGCCGACGCGTTATAGCCCTGACGCTCTGGCGGCATCGACCGGCAGTGAGCGCATCGGACTCGCGGGTTGGATTATTGACCGGAGGCTCGGCACGGACGCTGAACCCGATGAGGAGACAGTCAAAATGGCGATTAACATTTTATGCGAGGAGAATCTTGTCAGAATTACGGAAACAAGGCGATTGGAATCGACCGTCACCGGCGAGTGGCTCTGGCAGCAAATGAAGTAGTAAAGCAGATAGAAAAACCTTTCTTTTATCAATCTGTAATTAAAGCAATTGGGGATTATGTTTAGTTTTTCGCCGACTAAATAATTGCTTCCGTCGTTGCCGGTTTCTCTAACACTTTTTAAATATCAAGGTTTTAGTCGCTGTTTATTTTTGCTCATACAACCGGTGCCGTAAAAAAGTATGTATTGGCGGAACCGAGACTTCTTTCCTGAAAAATCCAGCCCGCGGCTTCAAGCCGGTTAAGCGATTTGACTATCGTGTGACGGGATAAACCGGTTCTTTCGATAATCGCGCTGTGAGTTACCGTGACTGATGTCGCAGTAGCGGTGGAAGAAAGAGAAGACGGCGAATCGGCTTTGACTTTATTCGTCGGAAACGTTTTAAGCACCGCGTAAACGATTTTGGCATTGGCAAAGATACGAACATCGAGAATCAAGTCCGCCGGCAAAGTTATATTTTGCCTTTTCCTGCTCATATCATAATATTAGCAAAAATGTCCGGCACTTTTCTTTTTCTGTATCAATCAATTTATTCTTCGGATATTGTTCAAATTAATCATCATTTCTGCTCAATTTTATACACTATTTTATCGCAGTAAATAAAAAAAGACCGGCAGAATAACCGATCTTTTCTTTATCAATTTCAATTATATTTTTATAAAAATTTACTGAAAACTGTCTTTAAACCTTTTGCCGCCCGAGAATTTAACCGTTTTGCTTGCCTTGATTGTAATCGCTTCACCGGTTGAAGGATTGCGTCCCTGTCGCTCTGCCCTTTGCCCGAGTTTAAGTTTTCCGATTCCGGCGAGTTGAACACTTCCCGTATCTTTAAGTTCGGAAATTAAAAGCTCGGCGTGAGCGTCTAATACTTCCTTTGCTTTGGCTTTCGTGATGCCTGTTGTTTCTGCGAGCGCGCTGACTAACTCGGTCAATGATTTTTCTTTTCCGCCTGTCGAAGCCGTTTTGCCTGATGCCGCTTTTTTAGCTGCACCGCCCGTTGTTTTTGCCGAATCGTTTTTCTTTGTTGCCATAATTAATAATTGTCCTGTTTTAAAATTTAGAAACTACTGAGTATCTAAAATAACTTATCACAATTGATGTATCAATTTGCGCGGGGTTTTTCCAAAACCTATCAATAGCTTAATCGAGGCTTAAAAATTTATGGCGGCGTCTCCCGCACCACCGCCCGTTTCTGGCGAACCCCCGCCCATAGTATGCCCGACGGGAGCAGGCAGATTAGATAAAGCTTTTCCCATAAACTGGTTATGTAATTCGACAAAAAATCTTTGTCATTGCAGTATCTTCAGAATTATAGTCTGATCTCATACCTTTATAGCTGTGTTGGGTAACGCTCAATTGTGATATTTCTTCTAGTTCATACAGTCTCCAGCAAAGAGGCTTAGTTTTGTCAGCACCGCGAATCTGAAAACCTCGCAAAACATAATTTCCCGCAGCGCTTATTCCGCAACAAAAAGGCTCAACTATCCGTGAGCGTCCAGCATACTTAAACTGGACGAGATACTTGTCAGTAATCGCCCGGCAAAGTAAATCCTTTTTTTGATCCAGCGAAGTTGTCATACTTCATTTAATGTGTGTTAAAGAGGTGATTTCAAAGTAACAGATTTATCACTTACCTTCCAGAAATCCGTTTAATACAATATTTGAACACGAGTTTTTCCGGCAAACTCTTTTAAATAACAGCCTTACTTGATTTCCAATTTTCCAATTCTACCGCCTCAAAACCTTTTCGCCTGAGTTCCTGAGCGATGATAATTCGATGACATTTCTTCGGGTCAGCGCATTCGCACATCAAAATGGCGTTTGTATTGAAAGAAACGAGAATTTTTATACCTAGATCGAGATTTTGAATTTGGGCTTTTCCTTCACGGAACACACGACTGCCGAGATGCGAAAGATGGTGATATTTTTCGCGTAAGAGAGCTTTAAGATAAATCTGCCGCCAACGCATTATTTCGCTGGTCGGAGAAAATCGCACGTCAACCAACACCGCGTCGAGCGTGTTAAGCATCGGCTTTAAATCGTTAATGTCCCTGTTCGCATAGCCGGTCGTGTAAAATTTGATTTTCTGTTGTGTTTGGATTTCGCTTACCACTTCATTTAAATTAGAAAATCAAGGAATCGCGCCGCACGACCTGAGAAGAACATTTGCAAAGTTAGCTCATAAAGGCGGTTCTCCGATTGATCAGATTCAATTATCTTTGGGACATGATTCGATTCAAACGACTGAGAAATATCTTGGAGTTGAGCAGGATTTGACAGACGCACCGTGCGACCATCTTGGGTTGCGAATTTCTTAGTTAAAACTCATCACTTTCATCATTTTCGCAAACTAAAAAAGGGACTATAAATCTGAATCAATACCACATTATTCATCTTCGTCTTCCTCCAAATCTAGCAATTGCCTTTCATCTTTCCACCATAAAAGAGATAAAACCAAATCCTCGGTTACTTTTATGGAATCTTCGTGAATTGAATAATAACGAGCGCGCGGATGCGTCACCCAATCGCTCGCTTGAGTATTTCCGGGATTTGAAGTTGAAACTTTTCCGTGCAGTAAATCAAAAGCGTTGGTGTATTCGCCGGGTGCATCTCGAACCTGAATAACATAAGGGATGTCGGCTCCGCGAATTTGCCATCGGCGACCTTGTTTGCTATTGCAAACTATGATTGCCGGAAACGAGCCAAGTTCGACGAGGCGGATGGTGGTCGCGGTAATGCTGGTTTGAAAAAGCGAGCAAATTTCACGGACAGTTTGAAACGTGATTTCTTTGTTTTTGGCGTGCGGCTCGAACATAAATTTGGGAAGCAGCAAATCCGCTGCGAAGCGGTTCGCGCGTCGCTCCGGGTTGTCGCCCGCCCAGTCGCTAACGAAATTTTTCTCTGAACAAACGAAACTCGCCATTTTGCCGCGGTCGAGCATCCAATGACCGAGTTCGTGCGCGGCGGAAAATCTTTGCCGCGCGGGATGAGAATCGCTATCTACGGTGATAAAGGCGCGATTGCCGATACCGATAATTCTTGCCGCGCTGCCTTTGAGTTTTTGCGGGATGACGGTCGCCTGACAGAATTCGGCGATGGCTTCGATGTCAATTTCATCGGGCGCGGCTATGCCGAGTTCCTTCAATAATTTTTCGGGGCTGTAGAGTTGGGCGGTCACTGATTGTCGTCGGCTTTTTCGGCTGATTGAAGGGCGTAAATCTGCCGCAGAACGCCGTCTAAATCTTCGTCGGGCAGATTTTCAAATTCTCTGAACTGCGCCGTCACGCGCACTTGATTCTGCGCGGCGAGATTTCCCAGCATCGCTTGAATGAGCTGGCGTTTTTCGTCGGGCGACTCGGGCATAGCGAATTTCGTTTCCTGAAAAGAAAAAATATTTTTTTCGTACTGCTTCCGCGCCTCGCGCAATTTTTTTTGCCGACAGGCGGTTACGGAATTTAAAAGAATTTGCCTGACGACTTCCGTGTTGCCCTCTTCTTCGTTTAGCTCTTCTCTAATTTCCTCGTCCGCCATTTCCAGAACCGAATCGGCAATGGCATTCATAATGTTCGCCAATTCGTCTTGATATTTATCGTTTTCGTTAAGCATCGCCTCGCTCCTTAAAAGCGGCTCTCACCGTCCGCCGAATCCATTTTACTTCCTTGTCGTAATCTTCTTGAGAAATATCCAGTTCCTTTCTGATTTCCGCACCGGTCATAATATCTTTCCAACCCGCCACAATGAGAGAGGCTAGGACGCGTTTCGACATCAGACTTTCGATGATTTCAATGTCCTTTTGGGCTTCGAGTTCCTTTTGTTTATTCCAATTCGGCGCGGCAACCATGGACAACGGGTTAGATTCTTCGCCGTAGAGCGACGTTGTTATCATTTCCGATTCTAGCCGCGGCTCGTCCTCGTCGAAAGTGCGTCGCCAGTTGTCGGAAATGCTGCGCATCGCTTGAGTCATCGCCCTAACGAAATCAACCCGTTCTTTGTCCCAGCGGCGGGTGTCGGAACAAAAAGCGACGACCGCTTCGTTGAGCAAAACTTCCCAATTGCGTCCCATTTTCTTTCTGCCCAAGCCTTTGATTCGCCACCGGGCAAATTTTTCCAAGCGTTTGATTTCTTCGGCAGTTAAAGAAGTAATAGCATCGTTGATTTCGTCAACTGATGCCGCTTTTTCCGGTGGAATTCTTCGAGAGTTTTCAGTGGCTACTTCCATTTTCGTTCGTTTGCACTGCCTCTAGTTTATAAATACTCGAAAATTTTGGGTTTCGGACAAAAAAATGTCCGAAGGGTAAAAAAATCGAGCATTAGAGTAGCGGAGGCTGGAGAAAGCATAAAAATATGCCTGAGAAAAAAACAAATAAAAAAACAAAAGCATCGACGAAAGCGAGTGCCGACGAGTCAACTGTAAAAGATGTTACGCGCGCAATCAAGCCGGACAATAAACTTCTTCTTTATGTGCGGGCGGGCGGGCGCTGCGAATTTGACGGCTGCAATGAATATCTTTTGAGCCATCAGTTGACTCACAAAACGATAAATTTAGGACAGATGGCGCATATCATCGCCTTCAGCGAAGAAGGTCCGCGCGGCAAAACGGACAAGCGACCGATTGACATTAACAACGTGGACAATCTGATGCTGCTCTGCCATCGCTGCCATAAATTAGTTGACGACCACCCGGAAGAATACAGCCGCGAAACTTTGCTTAATTACAAAAAAGCGCACGAAGAAAGAATCTTCTGGCTGACATCGGCTTCGCCCGACCGTCAAACGTCGGTCGTCGTCCTTAAATCTAGAATCGGCGGTCAAACCGTAAAACTTTCGGCTGCGGAAATTCACGAAGCGGTCTCGCCGCGCTATCCGGCGAACCGCGCCGGAACTGAGATTGACTTGTCGAAGATTAACGACGAAGGGGACGCTTTTTATACTGTGGCGGCAAAAGAGATTAAACGTCAAATTGAGCGTGTCGTGTCCGATGTCGTCGAAGCGGAGAAGACGAATCACGTTTCGCTTTTCGCGCTCGCCCCGATGCCGCTTCTCGCTCTCGCCGGAAATCTGCTCGGCAACAAAATTCCGACCGATTTGTTTCAGCGCCACCGCGACGCGGAAAACTGGACTTGGAAGACCGACGGAAAACTTGCCGAGTATAAATTTGAAAAAATCCGTGAAGGAACAAACGACGATAAAGTCGCTTTAGTTTTATCGTTGAGCGGTAAAATCCATCTCGAAAAGTTGCCGGCGGAAATTGCCGAAGACGCGAGCGTTTACGAAATCACACTAGACAGCGCTAGTCCGAATCCCAATTTTCTGCGACAGAAACAAGACCTGACGGCATTCAAGGACATCTATCAACTCGCCCTGCGCGAAATAGGAAGCAATCACGGAAAGCTCGAAAAACTGCATTTATTTCCGGCAGTTCCTGCGCCCTTAGCAGTTTTGTGCGGGCGTGAACTGATGCCGAAAATTGACCCGATTTTATCGATTTATGACGATGACAAACGCCACGGCGGTTATCGAATGATTTTGGAGGTGAATAAGTATGACTGACAATGAGTATTTGAAGAAAGTTTTGGAACAACAAACATTAGACCCTGACGGCGACGAGATGAAAAAATTGCGCTTGCGCCGCGACGACGCGGAATCACGTCTGCGTAAAAAATTCGGGAGCGGTCCGAGCATCCGCTACGGCGGCTCGAAAGCTAAGGGAACCATGATTAAGGAGGCTTACGACCTTGACGTGATTTGTTATTTCGACAACGACGACACTTCCGCAGGCGACACACTTCAGGAAATTTACGACTCGGTAGCCGATGTTTTTAAAGATGACTATCTGATTGAACGGAAACCATCAGCAATCAGACTTAAAAGCAAAAATTCCGATAACTGGGCTGAGGATTACCATACCGACATCGTGCTGGGGCGTTTCGTGGATGAAGACCGCGACGACGTATTTCTCTATCGCAGTTCGGGCGAAAAAGGAAGGCAGAAAACCAATCTCGACGTTCATATCAATCACATCAAGACGAGCGGCGTACAGGATGCGATTCGGCTGGAAAAACTCTGGCGAAAGCGAAATATTCTCTCGATTCGCCATTTTATTCTCGAACTGCTGGCGATTGATTTATTAAAAGGAAAGAAGAATCTGCCGCTTACCGAACAACTGATTCACTTTTGGACGGAAGTGCGCGATAACGTCGAAGATATGACGGTCGAAGACCCGGCTAATCCATACGGCAATGATTTATCCGAGCTTTTCAATGCGACCGTCAAATACGAGTTGTCGAGCGCGGCGCGGACGACGCTCGACACAATCGAAAAGGACGGCTGGAAAAAAGTTTTCGGCGAGCTGCCGGAAGAAGAAAAAACAAACAACTGTTATCCAAGAATTTGGCTTCCGGGGCGCGACGTGAACCCGTCGCCGTCTTTTGGCGAGTAACAACGAATGGATTTTTCTCCCGAAAGAATGAACGAAAGCGTCCGGGCGATGAAGGCTAATTACCCGACCTTTTCCGTCGGCGGTCGCCCGATTGGGACCGGCGCAGAAGCTGTCTGGCAAGGCTGGATACAGCCAGTTCGCAGTATCGAAAACTTGGAATTTCTGCTGGCGGATTTGGCGCAGAATCGCGCCGTCAGGATTCTGCCGGGCGGAGAGATAATTCATCACCCGAATTGCCAAAGAAAACATCAGGAACTCCAGTGGATAAAAAAACTAAAGAAACCCGATCGGGCTTTCAAAATCAAAATTACTTACGGCTGCGGAAGCCGCCACCCGCGCGCGTTCGTGCTTAACCCGGTGATACCGCCGGAAGAGCGCGAGCATATGTTCGGCGACGGCGCGATCTGCGCTTACCCGCCGTGGCAAGGAGTTTGGGACTGGCAGACGCACACGGTCGCCGAGTTTACCGATCAGGTCGCGGTCTGGCTCGTCAAATGGAACGTCTGGCAGCAAACCGATGTTTGGCTGGGCGACGAGATGTGGCACGACAAGGGCTTTCTATTTTTTAATATTAAACCGACAGAGCAATGCTGGTGCGGTTCGGGAGCGCGATACGGCGAGTGCCACCGAACGAGGGACGGGCGAGAGTTGTTTCAGAATATATTTCCCTATAGCCTAAAATAAATTCGAGTTTTTCCTTTAATTTCTTTTCATCGGGCTTTAATAATAAAGCTTGTCTGACAGAGTTTTCCGCTTCTACAAACCTTTCCAAATTCATCAAAGTCGTTGCTTTTTCGCTGAGAGCGTGTGTCTTTTGCTCGACTGTATTCCAGGGACGGGAGTTAACGGCTTGTTCGAGCCATAATAAAGCGGACTCGTCATCACTTAACTTACCCAAAATATAAGCCTTTTCGCAAAGCAGGCGAGGATGGTCAGGTTCAAGAACCAGTCCCTTTTCGATTTCACCGAGAGCGTCGCGTAATCTGCCTAAATCAGAGAGAATAAAGCTCAGTAAAAAGTGCGCCTTTGAATATGAAGGAAATCGCCTGAAAACACTTTTATCTAATTTCGCCCGGTAGTATTCAACAAAACTTAAAAACTCAGGCTGATTCCAAAAAAATCTGTTTATAGAATCATTCGATTCGGTAAAGGGCTTCCAATTAGGAGGGATTTCTCTGATGTCTTTCTTCAACAAGAGAATCGCTTCTTCAAACCGATTTTCATCAATTAAAGCCTGAGCTTCTTTATTAAAATCGTAATAATTTTGTTCTATACTTATTATTGCAGTGTCACTTTTTCCCTTAATTCTAAATAAAGATTTAGAACTTCTTTCAGCAATTTACATAACGAATTGGATTTTGCGCGCCAACGACTGAATAGTTTTCTGTGCTGGCACCGACGTAATGTTGTAAATCTCTTGCAACTTTCCCTTCAAATTGCCAGCGATTTTTTAACTTCACTTCTGCGTCTTTTTCTTCAACCGGAAGCCATTTCCGCAGTGCCTCTTTATCGTCGATTCTGATCGGCAACCAGCGGTCTATTTCATAAACTTCGCGGATAATCCCTTTATAAACGGCGAAAGCGTATTTAGCTTTATCGCGGCGCGGACCGATAGCCCATTTGCCGCGCGTCATTTCGTATAGTTCTTCGCCGCTCATTCCTCGCCTGTACAGACGGTTTATCGTAATTAAGATGACCGGTTCATTAATTTCAGCGGGCGGGGCTTCGTATTTGGCAATAACTTCGGCAACAGTCATTCTTCCCCGGTCGTCCGAATTAAAACCCTGCACCTGGTTGGTCAGTCCGCTCAAACCGATAAAATCAATCAGCGCAGCTTCAATTTCAAACGCTTCCTTTTCGGTTAAACCGTGGCGATGAATAATATGCGCGGGTTCAAGCCCGCGCGCCTGAAGGCTTCGGATTTTGTCGAGTTTGTCGCCCGGCAATGCATCCGATATGGCTGCATTAATATGAGCGAAAATTCGGTTGCCTACGCCTTTGCCGACATAAAAAACCTGGTTTGTTTCAGGGTCAATCAACAGATAAACGTAATAATCCAGTTTTTCAATGACGAAGCGGGGAAATTCTTGGGTATGTGACATAAATAAAGGGTGTTCAAAAAATTCTGTAAAACAAAAGCGCCAAATCAATATATCTAAACCTACATTGTAAAAGCGAGCCAATTTTCAAAAGCCCAAAGTTTATTGGTTTGTGATGCGCCCGCGTCTACAGTGCGGGCGCACCTTTATACTCAGCAACCAGATGAATCGTTTATCTTGGACGAGAATCAAGATAAGGAGCGAAATCGGCGGCTATCTTAGTGACTGTTTTCTCATCCAAAACTTTTGTTTTGGCTTCAGTCGGATTTTTCTCGGAAAACAATTCAAGCGTTACTTTGCCGCATTGCGGTGTTATGGCATCTGCCGGGTAAGAGTAGAAACCCTCGTAAGTCGCGTCCTTGACCGAAATCAGATAATTGCTTTCGCTTAAAATATGAGCGATCTTTGCCGGGTGGATCGGCTCGACTTCCCTGTCGCCGCACATCAAACGCATTTTATAAAAATCCGTTTTGAAGCGCAGTTTCGCCTGCGTGCGGATTCCGTAATTTGCCGCGACTCCGCGCCCGACCGCGCCCCAGAATGATTCGCCTAAAGC
>MWZA01000173.1 GCA_002050455.1 Acidobacteria bacterium 5-1
AAACAATCGCAATCAATTTGACCAAAATTTTTCGTGGCGCAACGAATGGTTTGACGCACGATGGTTTTTCTAAAAAATTAAAAGTCTGCAAATAATCAAATTTTAGAAGACCTGTTGCTGAATAACTTATTTTGCAGCGGGTTTTTATATTTTTATGGAAAATGCCGAAAGATATAATGTGAGCCGTCCGACGTGGCTTTTGCCGACTCCGAAACGCACGGACGAGCCGCCCGCTAAAGGTTTGCGCGGATTGTTGTTGAATTTGATGCGGGGAAAAAATCTGAATCGGCAGGAATCAGCTGATTTGCTTAATCGGCTTTTGGACGGCGAAGCAACCGACGCGCAAATTTCAGCCGCTTTGGTTGCACTTGCCATTAAAGGCGAAACCGTCGAAGAACTCGCGGGAATGGCGGAAGCGATGCGGGCGCATTCGGTCAAAATAAATTCAAAACACGCGGATTTTATTGATACGGCGGGAACAGGTTCAAGCAGAGTTAAAACTTTTAATGTTTCAACCGCCGCCGCTTTTGTCATCGCGGGCGCGGGTTTGCCCGTTGCCAAACACGGAAGCCGCGCCGCGACGAGTCTTTCGGGAAGCGCGGACGTGCTTTCGGCTTTGGGTGTCAATGTTACTGCCAGCAAAGAAACATCTGAAAAATGTTTAAACGAAATCGGAATCTGCTTTATGTTCGCGCCGCTCTATCACGCTTCGACGGCGCGGGTTGCTGCCGTTCGCCGAGAACTTGGCGTTCACACAACATTTAATCTTTTAGGTCCGATGACAAATCCGGCAAACGCGCCTTTTCAAATAATGGGTGTTTGGCATCAGGCTTTGGTTGAGCCGATTGCAAAAACACTCGCGGCTTTGGGCATAAAACGCGCATGGGTTGTTCACGGTTTGGACGGTTTGGATGAAATCACCATCAGCGATAAAACTTCGGTGGCGGAAGTTGCCGACGGCAACATCAAACTTTTTGAAATTTCGCCTGAACAACTTGGATTTGAACGTATCAAAACCCAAGAGTTAGGAAACCTGCGCGGCGGAAATCCTGAACAAAACGCCGAAATTATTAAACAGGTTTTGGAAGGAAAGCGAAAAGACGCAGCGCATTCTTTAGTTGTGCTAAACGCGGCGGCGGCACTTTTTGTCGGCGGAAAAGCGAAGAATTTGGAAGAAGCGGTTAAATTGGCGAAAGAAAGTATTGACAAAGGATTGGCGATTGAAAAATTACAAAAATTGATTGAAAACACCAGATAAACACGGATTGAAAATTCTTTGCAAACTTTGCGCCGCTAGCCTGAAATTATTTATGTCAAATTTTTTAAGCGAAATTATTGGATTAAAAAAGAAACGGCTTGAAAAGACAAAATCACAGCACGATTTTGACGAACTAAAAAAATCTGCAATCGTCAGACGCGCAAATACAAAACACCACGTTTTGCACGAGGCTTTGCAAAGAAATCAAATCAACATTATCGCGGAAATCAAACGCGCTTCGCCTTCGAAAGGTGTGATAAATGATAAAATAAATGTCGCGGAAGTTGCGAGAAGTTACGAAAACGGCGGTGCGTGTGCAATTTCGGTTTTGACGGAGGAAGATAGATTTAAAGGAAGTTTGGAAGATTTGGGAACAGCGCGAAGCGTTGTCAATTTGCCGATCTTGCAGAAAGATTTTATTTTTGACGACTTTCAAATTTACGAAGCCGCGGACGCAGGCGCGGACGTTGTTTTGCTCATCGCGGCGATGCTGGACGATAAAAATTTGGCAAACCTTTATCGGCTAGCCGAAGAAGTTCTGGAACTCGATATTTTAGTCGAAGTTCACAATTTGGAAGAATTAGAACGTGCAAAGTCAATTAATGCAAAAATCATCGGTATCAATAATCGAGATTTACATTCTTTCAAAGTAACCTTGGATGTTTCGCATAAATTGATAAAATATGCGCCGAAAGGTGCGTTAATGATTGCCGAAAGCGGTTTGCAGACGCGCGAGGATTTATTGGAATTGCGCGAACTTGGATTTGCGGGTTTTCTAATTGGCGAAACTTTGATGCGAAGCGGAAATGTCGAGGAAGAATTGAGGAAATTAGCCACGAATAACACGAATAACACGAATTAAATTTTAAGTTCTTATTCGTGTTATTCGTGGCGAAAATCTTATGACAAAGGTTAAAATTTGCGGTATCACAAATCTTGAAGATGCGCTTTTGTCCGCGAAATTCGGCGCGGATGCGCTTGGTTTTAACTTTTACAAAAAAAGTCCGCGTTATATTTTGCCTGAAAATGCGAGAGAAATTATCGGACAATTGCCGAAAGAAATTTTGAAAGTCGGCGTTTTCGTTAATGAAAGTTTGGAGAAAATCGCGAAAATTGCCGAAACTGCGAATCTTGACGCACTCCAACTTCACGGTGAAGAAACGCCCGAATTTGCGCGTGAACTGAAAGCGGAAACAAATCTTGAAATTATCAAAGCCTTTCGCGTTTCGCTCGAATTTAAGCCGGAAGATATTTTGCAATATGAAGTTGATGCCGTTTTACTCGACGCTTATTCTCAACTTGGACACGGCGGAACGGGCGAAACTTTTGATTGGGAAATTGCAAAGAAAATTAAAAAACTTGTGTCGAAAATGTATTTGGCGGGCGGAATTTCCGCCGACAATGTTTCCCAAGCAATTGAAAAAATTTCACCGTTTGCCGTTGATGCCTGTAGTTCTGTTGAGAAAGAAAGGGGATTGAAGGATTCGCAAAAAGTCAAAAATTTCATATTTATAGTAAAAAATTTATGAATTTCGAACCAGACGAACTTGGTTACTGGGGTGAATTCGGCGGACGTTTTGTTCCCGAAACGCTGATGTCGCCAATTGAAGAATTGACGAGCGCGTATTTTGCGGTGCGTGATGACTCGGCTTTTCAAGCTGAATTTCTCAATCTTTTGCAGGATTTTTCGGGTCGTCCAACTCCGCTTTTTCACGCTAAAAGATTGTCGGACGCTTTGGGCGGCACACAGATTTATCTCAAGCGAGAGGATTTATCGCACACGGGTTCGCATAAAATCAATAACGCTCTTGGACAAATTTTACTTGCCCGAAAAATGGGGAAAAAGCGGATTATTGCTGAAACCGGTGCGGGACAACACGGCGTGGCAACGGCGACGGTTTGCGCTTTGTTCGGGCTGGAATGCGTTGTTTATATGGGCGCGGAAGATATGCGGCGGCAGGCATTAAATGTTTTTCGGATGCAATTGCTCGGCGCGAAAGTGCGCGAGGTGAACGCGGGCGCGAAGACCTTGAAAGACGCGATAAACGAAGCCTTGCGCGATTGGGTAACGAATGTTGATTCAACTTATTACTTGCTTGGAAGCGCGTTGGGTCCGCATCCTTATCCGTTGATGGTGCGCGATTTTCAATCGGTTATCGGGCGCGAAGCACGTCAGCAAATTTTGGAAAAAACAGGAACTCTGCCCGATTGTTTGGTCGCTTGCGTCGGCGGCGGCTCGAATTCAATCGGACTTTTCCATCCGTTTTTACAAGATGAATCTATCCGAATGATTGGCGTTGAAGCAGGCGGAAAAAGTAATAATCTGGGCGAACACGCAGCGCGATTTAACAAAGCGGGCGGCGGAAAAGTCGGCGTTTTACAGGGAACGAAAAGCTATCTTTTGCAGGACAAAAACGGACAAATTGCGCTGACGCATTCAATTTCCGCCGGACTTGATTACGCTTCGGTTGGACCTGAACACGCCTTTCTGCAATCAATCGGACGTGTCGAATACGCTTCGGCAACCGACGACGAAGCACTCGAAGCGTTTCAAATTTTATCGCAAACCGAAGGTATTATTCCTGCCCTCGAAAGTTCGCACGCGATTGCCTATTTGCTGAAACTCACACCGGAAATGCCGCCAAATCAGATGATTATCGTTAATCTTTCAGGACGCGGCGATAAGGATGTGAACACGGTACAGGATGAAATACAAAAAATTGTCCACGAAAAACATGAAGAAAACACGAAGTAAAGCCGGATTGAAAACTTAAAAAACTTGGTGTAATTCGTGGATAAGATTTATGTCGAATAGAATCAACGAAATATTCAATCAATTAAAAAGCGTTAATCGCGGCGGATTTATTCCGTTTATCGTGGCAGGCGACCCGAATCTCAAAACAACAAAAAATTTAATTTTGGAAATCGCAAAAAACGGCGCGAGCGTCATCGAACTCGGCGTTCCTTTCAGCGATCCGGTGGCGGACGGCGTAACGATTCAGGCTTCTGCTGAACGCGCTTTGCGAAATCCGTTTAGTGTTAATGATATTTTGGGTGTAGTAAAAGAAGTTCGAGAGTCAGGCTGCCACACGCCAATAATTTTATTTAGTTATTTCAATCCGATTTTGCAGTTCGGGTTGGAAAAATTTGCCGGTGAAGCCGTCAAAGCGGGCGTTGACGGTGTTTTGATAACCGATTTAGTTCCTGAAGAAGCGGAAGAATTTCGATGGATTTTAGCGAAACAGGAGTTAGCTTTAATAATGCTTGCCGCGCCGACTTCGAGCGACGAGCGTCTGCAAAAAATTTGCAAAAAAGCAAGCGGTTTCATCTATGCAGTTTCACGTGCAGGCGTAACGGGTGCGCGAAGTTCATTGAGCAGCGACGCAGAAAATCTCGTGAAAAGATTGCGAAAATTCACCGATTTGCCGATTGCCGTCGGTTTCGGAATTTCAAACGCCGAACAGGTGGCAGAAACTTGGAAATATGCGGACGCGGCGGTCGTCGGTTCGGCAATTGTCGCGGAAATAATGCGGATTGCGCCCGATGCTGATAATGTTCCAACTGATTTTGTTGAAAAAATCAGCGAATTTTCAAAAAAATTGTTACCAAAATAAGAGCATAATCTAAATACTCTTACAAATTTCGCGTTCCGATTCTGTTTTTCGTGGTGATTGGACCTGAAAAGTTTTGAGTTTTAGGCAAAAATCCTGAATTTGAAATGAGCAGATAAAGTTTAATCTGAAATTGACTCTAGATTGCAAATTGTAAATTTTAACGATTTGTTCATCGAATAGTTTTCGCAGAATTTTCCTCAAATCAGACAAAATATTTATAATAAAAATCTAGATTTACTAATTTTCAAACAAATTTCGTGTCCAAACGTAAAACTTCTATTAGTTTTAAAAAACGGTTAGATTCTGAATAAAATTTTATGAATTCGGGCAGCGTAATCGGGCAAACGCTTGACAGCAAATACAAAATTGAAAGAGAACTCGGACGCGGCGGAATGGGAACGGTTTATCTGGCAACCCATATCGGCACGGAGCGACCGGTGGCGGTTAAAATTATCGCGCCGCAATTTATGGAGAAAGCCGAATTTGTCGAAAGATTTCGCCGCGAAGCGCGTGCCGCCGGAAGATTAAGACATCCGAATGTGGTTGACGTTACGGATTTTGGTTTTTCAGATACGAAAAACGGCGAAGTGGCGTATCTGGTAATGGAATATCTTGACGGCTGCACGCTTGGCGAGATTTTGGAAGAAGAAAAGAAATTGCCGCTGGCGTGGTCAATTGATATTTTGGAGCAGGTTTGTTCGGCAGTTCACGAAGCGCACGAGCAGGGAATTATTCACCGCGATTTAAAGCCCGACAATATCTGGCTTGAACCAAATCAGCGCGGCGGTTATACAGTCAAAGTCCTTGATTTCGGCATCGCCAAGCTGGAAGAAGCACACATCAAAAGTTTAACTGAAAGTGTTTCCTTGCCAACAATTCCGACGCAGGCAATCAATAAAAATACGTTTGCCGGAGAAAATCAATCGCCGACAATCGCCGATAATAAATATTCAACGAGTTTGTTTGAAGGCAAAACTCTGGCACAAACCGCCAACGACCAAACAATTTCAAACAAACCGACTCTTTTGTCGGAAGCAGGAACGCTAATTCAGACGACGAATAAAATTGATTCCGAATCAGGAACGGCGATTTTGCCTATATCGGACAGTCAAACCGCGCCGGAAAACGTCGGCACAAAATTGATTTCCGCGCCAATTGAAACCGGCGAATCTGCGCCCGAAAATGTTTCGACGGCAGAATTAACCCACGTCGGCGCGGTTCTCGGCACGCCGCTTTATATGTCGCCGGAACAATGTCGCGGCGAAAAACTGACCAAACAATCCGATATTTATTCGCTGGGCGTGATTGCTTATCAAATGCTTTCGGGCAAAACGCCTTTTGCGGGCGATTTTCAGAAAGTGATGGAAGCACACAAAGAAGCTGAGCCGCCGGATTTGGAAGCAAAGAAAATTCCGAAAAGGGTTAAAAGTGTTATTCATTCAACGCTAGCGAAAACTCCCGCCGAGCGTCCGCTGACGGCGCAAGCCTTTGCCGCCGAACTACGCGCCCAATCCGAAGGTATCGGCGTTTTATTACGCCGCGCGTTGGAAATCTACGGCAAACATCTACCGAAATTTCTCCTGCTCGCTGTTATTTTGTATTCACCGCTGGCAATTTTTACGATTTTGCAGGTAGCAGTTGGGTTTTTTCCGGCGGGCAATTTAACTTTAGCTGTTTCTAAAGGTGTTTTGGCAGTCGCCGTCGCTTTCGCCAGTCTTTTTTGCGGCTCTTTATTGGTCGGAACGACGACTTGGCTGGTGGCGCAGATTATGGCTTTTCCGCTAAAACCCGTGTCTTTGCGTCCCGCGCTTGAAGAAGCTCGAAAAAAATGGAAAAAATTAGTCGGCACGTCTTTGCTTGCCGGTTTTTTAACGATTGTCGGATACGCGCTTTGTTTTTTACCGGGAGTTTATTTGTCGGTTATCTGGGCTTTGGCAACGCCGGTTGTAATGATGGAAAATATGCGCGGATTTCCTGCCTTAAAACGCTCGAAAATTTTGGTTAAGCGTTCGTTTCGGACAATTTTAGCAACAATTTTGATGATGTTTTTTATCCCGATTTTTACGTCATTTTTTATTGCTTTTTTTGCCAAAGCGGTTGTCAGAGAATTTACTCCGGAAGCCGATACAGCAACTGTTTCCGGTCAAAAGCCGGAAACTTCACCGGCGCAAAGCGGCGAAAATGCTGAAGCCGTCCAAATAAATAATGAAGATAAAGAAAATATAACAATCAAAATCGGCGGCAATAAAAATATGACTATCGGAAACAATAAAGAAAAAACAGATGAAGGTATGAAACTGAAATATGCGTTCAGAGAGGCTTTGACGCAAATTTTTTATCTGCCGATTTCAATTTTAATCGTGTCGTTTTTCACGATTGTAGTTGCTTTGCTGTATTTAAAAACACGGCAAGTCGGCGGCGAATCAATGCAGGATTTACTGGAACAGTTTGAAGAAACCGACCAATCGAGAAGCAATTGGCAAAGGCACATCCGTGATCGGCTCGAACAATCAGGCAAACTAACGAGCAAAACTTGAATCGTAAAGCGTGAGTAAATTATCTTATTACGCATCACGAATTATGAAAATTTCCAGCCTTCTTCTAATAATTTTCTTTGCAGTAATTGTTCAGGCGCAAAATTTTAACCGAAATTATGACATCAAATCCGGCGGTTTGGTTGAAATTACCAATCTTTACGGGCGCGTTGAAATTCAAGCGGGAGAAACGGGCGCGGCGGATGATAAAAACAATAATACAGCTATTGTTCAAGCAAATACTAATAAATCTCTTATTGAAAGCGACCTTAAAATTGCTAATGCGGACGGAAATCTGAAAATTGAAGCTGCTCCGCAAAGTTCGCAAACAAGGGTTGATTTAATAATAAAACTGCCGCCGCGAGTCCGTGTGCGCGTCAGAACCGGCGAAGGCGAAGTGCGTGTTTCCGGTAATTTGCAGTCGGCGGATGTTGAAACCGACACCGGCACAATTTCAGTTGACGTTCCGCTTGACGATGTTCGTTATAATTTTGTCTGGACCGAATCGCGCCCGCGTTTTCTGAGCGATGTCGAACTCGAAAAAGTTAGGGAAAAAGCCGCCGGAAAGTTTGTCGTTAAAGGCAAAATTCAAAATGAAAAAGAGAAAGGCGAAGAAAACACAGAAGTTTCAGAAACAGTTGTCGAAGAAACTGCCAGCAGCGAGCAGCCGACGGAAAACGAAAACAAAGATAAAAAGTCAAAAAACAAAAGCAAAGAACAACGAACAAAGAGCAATGGGCAAATCGAATTAAATCTGACAACCGCCCGTGGAATTATTCTTTTAAATGTTAATCCGAATGAAGTTCCGTCAGATTTGCGCGAAAGACCGCTGACCGATGCGGCAAAAGCAATTATTCGCAGCGGCGATTCGCTCCTGATGGAAGCAATTCGGCGGGCAAGCCCAAAATACTTCGGCGATTATGCGAAAACTTTGCCGCCGCTTAAACGCGAACCAACTTTCGCCGATAAAAAAGCTGCTTCGAACACGGCAAACTCACAGATAAAAAAAGTTCTGATACGGGTTACGGATATTAACAATCGCGCCATTCCCGATTTACAGGCAAAGGATTTTGAAGTTACCGAATCGGGCATAAAGCGCGAGATTTTATCGGTTGAACCGACAACCGCTCCGTTTAACCTGATTTTGCTTTTGGATGTTTCAGGCAGCGTTGACAATTATGTCGATTTTATCCGCAAAGCGGCGAGAAATTTTGTCAACACAGTTCAGCCCAACGATAAAATTGCCATTATAATTTTTAACGAAGATGTCAAAACTCTTTCGACTTTTACAACCAATAAAGGAAAACTCTCGGAAAGCCTCGACACCTTTGACGCGGGCGGCGGAACGGCTTTTTATGACGCGCTCGCCTTTACTTTAGCGGAAACTCTGCGTCCGTTAAAGGGCGAAAGAACGGCAATTGTAACTTTAACGGACGGCGACGACAATCGCTCTTTTTTGTCGTTTGAATCGCTGCTTGGTTCAATACAGGAAAGCGGCGCGCTTGTTTATCCACTTTATGTGCCGTCGGGACTGATTGCCGCTTCACAAAACCGCGACCCGAATGCGACGGTTGACCCGCTGAGAACTCGTTATATGGCTTTGACTTCCAAAGCTGAAGACGAAGGCGAAAAGCTGGCGCAAATTTCCGGCGGTGTTTATTATCCGATTCGGCAGCTCGACGAAATTCAAAAGGCGTATGACGACATTGTTGTTCAATTAAGAACCGCATATTCAATCACTTTCCGCTCTGACGCGGCGGAAACAGGCGACGGACGCGCTTCGCCGCGCTTGAAAGTAAAGGTCAACCGCGAAAACGCTTTTGTCAAACTCGGTTCGGTGGTCGAAGTCAAACCGCGAAAAACATCTGAATTAAACAAAAGAAATTTCCCGCACAGGGAAAATCAAGCGTTCCAAAAAATTTCATTCTCAAATTCTCAGATAAACTCTCTAAATTTCTTGGCGAACTTTGCGCCTTTGCGGGAAATTTCTTTTCCAAAAGCAGCTTATTCGTTATCTTCTCTTAATCAACTCGGCGAAATTTCCGGCGAAGTTGAAAAAATCAATTACAAACAATTTGTCAATGACAATTTGCGAACCTATAAATTTGAAAATTTTGACATAAATAATTCAATCGGCGCGTTTTTGCTCTCCGACGACAAGGAGAAAATCGCCGTCAGTCGTTGGATTTCACCGAAGCGGACGCGCTCTTATCCGTATGAAAGAGTTTATGACACGCTGGCTCAAACGGGGAAAAAGGTTACCGTTATTCCGGTTGTCAAAGACGAAGGTTTGGGCGGCGAGCGCGATTTTTTGCAGTGGGACACAATTTCGCTTTTGAGTCTTTTGGACATTCACGTTGTTTTGGCTTATTACAAAAACGCGACGAAAAATACAAAAAGAAATGACCAAATTACCGCGCAAAAACTCGACAACGAATTCGTTACGGCAAAACTTAACGAAGTTTTTAATTTCAAAGGAACGGCGCGTGAGTGGAACGAAAAGGAAGCGAAAGAGTTGAAAAATGTATTTGAGAAAGCGCGAAACGCTTACGCGGAAATTTCCAAAGACACAAAAACCTATCTGCACGACGAAACGCCGCTCAACGAATTGATAAAACTGACTGAAAATCTGAATAATTTTGCCCAGTTTTCCCGAAACAAATCGCAAAAAGGACAAAACCGCGAACTCCAATCAATCCAGCCGAAAGAAGCACTTTCAACCGACACGAAAGGCAGCGTAACCATCACAAATTTAAATGGTGGAAAGTATTTTTTCACTTGCGACGAAACCCTTTTACAAGACAAAACACTTTATCTTATCGAAGACAAACACAGCAGTCGCGCCATTCTGCCGAGCGAAAACGACATCAAAGACGGACTTTTAAAAATGATGATTTATACAAATCTGAAAAACGTCCGTGTCGGCAAAAAAGCCGTTACTGAAAAAGCCGTTCTGCGTCTGACTTCGAGCAAACTTGTCGGTTCAATCAATTCTGACACTGGCGCAGAAGTGATTGCGAAGTTTTTTGAAACAAACAGGTTGGATATTTCAAAGCAAAATCTCATCAAAAAACTTTTTCAAGAAGCGCGGGAAAATAAATTCACGATAATTTTGGAAAAAGGCGAAACTGCAAAATGAAATCTGCGCTTTTACAATCTCTGTTTGACGAGGAAGAACGCCGACCTTTGACCGTTTCGGAATTGAATGAACAAGTAAAAATCTCGCTCGAAAAAAATTTCGCATCCGTTTGGGTCGAAGCCGAAATTGTCAATTTTGTCGCGGCGCATTCCGGGCATTGGTATTTCACGCTTCATGACGGCGATTCGCAACTTCGCGCCGCTTGTTACGTCCGCAATAATTTGCGAATCCGTTTTCAGCCTTTTGACGGTTTGCAGGTTCGCGTGCGCGGAAAACTCAGTCTTTACGCGCCGCGCGGCGAATATCAACTATTGGTCGAATCATTGCAGCCGGTCGGCGAAGGCGCGTTAAAGGTTGCGTTTGAGCAAATTAAGCTAAAACTAGCAAAAGAAGGTTTATTTGATGAAGAATTAAAACGCAGTTTGCCGCTTTTGCCGAAGCGTGTCGGTGTCGTAACATCGCCGAACGGCGCGGCTTTTCACGATATTTTGAATGTTTTATCGAGAAGAACGCGAACGGTAAACATCACTTTAATTCCAGCGCGAGTGCAGGGCGAAACGGCGGGCGAAGAAATTGAAGCGGCGATAAAACTTGCCAATCAATATAACGAAAATGCGAATGAAAAAATTGATGTTTTGATTGTCGGGCGCGGCGGCGGCTCATCGGAAGATTTGTGGGCGTTTAATGAAGAAAGAGTGGCGCGGGTGATTAGAAATTCGCTAATTCCGGTAATTTCTGCCGTCGGACACGAGATTGATTTTACGATTGCCGATTTTGTCGCCGACCGTCGTGCGCCGACACCAAGCGCGGCGGCGGAAATTGTTGCCGAAAGCGAAGAAGGCTTGGAAGCGTTTATTTATCAGCGAACGCAGGATTTGTTTCAATTAATTGGTTACAAAATTTTGCAGGCGCGTTCGGATTTGCAGGAACTTGCGCTTGCGCCTGTTTTTACTGAGTTTCCAAACCGCATCAAAGATTGGCGGTATGAAATTGAAGATTTTAGAGAGCAGATTCAATCTGCGTTGTTAGAAAAAATTAAAATAAAAGAGCAACGTCTGGAAAGTTTAAGCAATCGAATTTCACCGTTGAAACTTGCTTCCAAGTTAAACGAAAAGAAAACCCGGCTTGCGCTTCTGCGGCAAAAACAAATTTCTGCGATAAAAGATGTGATTGATGCAAAGGACGAAAAACTGAAAATTTCAATGGCTTCTTTGGACGCGCTTTCACCACTCTCGGTTTTAAATCGCGGTTATTCAATTATCAAGAATGAGAAGGGCGAAATTCTGCGTCATATAAATCACGTAAATATCAAAGATAAATTGAAAATACGCCTTGCAAATGGGAAACTTGAAGCGGAAGTTTTGCGAACGGAAAAGTAATTTGCCGCAAAAAGACACAAAAAACGCTGAAAAAATTTTGAAAATTCGTGTGTTTTTGCGGCTAAAAATTATGATGTCAAGAATTGTCGTTGATTTAAATGAACCGAAAGAAAGCGAAACGTTGATGCCGCAAAAGGAAAGCGTTCCCGGATTCGGCGATTATCAAAAGCCGAAAAAGCCAAGTGTTTTTCTGAAAACCTTAAAAATCCTTGGAGTTTTGTTGGCAGTTGTACTAATTGTCGGTGGAGTTGTCAGCTATTTTTATTGGCAAAATTTAAAGAAAACGCCACAGTATTCGCTTGCCCTTCTGGTAGATGCGGCGCGGCGCGATGACCAAAAAGCAACTGATGAATTGGTTAACACCGATGCTGTGGTGGATGACTTTGTGCCGCAGATTACGGACAAAGCCGTCGAACTTTACGGGCGCGGTTTAGCACCTTCGACAATTCAAAAACTCGCGCAGGCGGTTGCGCCGTTTATGCCCGCGCTCAAAGAACGCGCCAAATCAGAATTGCCAACTTTGATTCGTGATAAAACGCAGAAATTTGACAATATTCCGTTTTGGGCAATTGCCATCGGCGCAGAAAAGTATTTGGATATTACGCATGAAGGCGACAAGGCTTTTATAAAAAGTAAATTGCCTGACCGTCCGTTTGAGCTAACCTTAAAGCGCAATGGCGAAAGGTGGCAGGTTATCGCTGTCAAAGATGAGGTTTTGGCGCGTCGGATTGCCGAAAAAATCGGACAAGATTTGATTGTAATTGCTCAAAAAGGCGGAATCAAAAAAGCGGGCGAACAACTCGGCATTTCAAATCTGGAAGATATTTTGAAAAATACCGACGGAATCTTTAAATGAGTTCATTGAGTTTTTAGAGTTTATTGAGTTTGGTTTTCTCAATAAACTCTAAAAACTCAATGAACTTTAAAAAACTTTATGAACGCGAAAAATCAAACATTTGAAGCTTCTCTAAAAGAACTCGAAAGAATTGTGAGAGGTTTAGAAGAAGGCGATTTGTCTTTGGAAGAAAGCCTTAAACTCTTTGAAGACGGCGTTAAATTGTCGCGTGAATGTCAGGAACGCTTAAACCAAGCCGAACGGCGCATCGAAGTTTTGCTCAAAGACGGCGATGACAATCCGACTTTGCAGGCGATTCAACCCGAAGATTTGCGCGAAGAGCGCGAACCGAAAATAAAACGCCGTATTATTTTTGAAGACAAAGATGACGAATCGCCCTTTTAATCGCCGGTTTATAAGTGTTTTGCAATTTAATCAAAATTATCGGTTCACAAATTGTTTTTCGACCTTAAAACCTTCTCAATAAAAGGTGTTTTTGCTTCCGTGTAACTAGCGCGATTTATCATATTTCAGAAGTGTTATCACTAAATAAAATCCTTATTCGGAGTTTTCATCAAAAAATGTGTTTTCGTTTCATCAAAAATCTCAAAACCCAGCCTTTCATATAATTTTTTTGCCGGATTGATTTTCAAAACCTGCAAGCGAACAGGCTTATTTTTCTTTTGTGATTCGCCGATTATTTTTTGAATAATTTTTGTGCCAATACCTTTATTTTGAAATTCGGGCAACATTCTTATCGAGGCAAGAAGCGTTTCGGTTTCTTTTTCAATCACCCACAAGAATCCCGCATCTGTGCCATTGATAACAATTATTTCGCCAACATCGGAGTTGAAATTTCGCTCAAAATTTTGCTGTTGCCAATCATTATCCCAACCCCAAGTTTGAGTAACGTATTGCTTTAACGCGGCATTATGAAGTTGCCGCAAAAACTCAAAATCTTCATCTTTGATTTGACGAAAACTTATTTGCAGAGCGAAAAATTAAGCTGTCTGTGAGGCAACAGTTTTCATCTTTTGTCTTTTACGCGCCGCTCGCCAAGTCATAATTCCTTCTTTTGTCAGACCGAAAATTGTCCGCCGATTGTCAAATAAAAGTTTCATCCAATCACGTTTTTTCATCTGCGGGAAATAAATTCCGCGAAAGAAAAGACGCGAAACTAGATGGCTGAGGCGATATTGAAGCGGTTGATTTTTAATTGCGTCAATCGCTTCGGCATTTCTTTCGGCACTGTAAGATCTTTCCCACGCTTGACCGACTTCGGTTCGCGCTTCTTCAATCGTCATTTTTGAAGGCGTGTGCGCCATCACAAACGGCGCAAATTCAAGCCAGTGTTTTGGACGACTGAGCCGACCTTCCTTTTCGAGCCGCGTGTAAAGCGGAGTTGACGGAAAAGGCGTAAGCTGACCGAAAACAGGAAGTCCGGGCGACCAACTTTCAATTTGTTCGAGTGTTCTTCCCGCCACGCCGTTTGTGTCGTTATCCATTCCAAAAATAAACGACGTTATTGCATAAATATTTCTGCTTGCAAGGCGGTCAAGAACTTGTTTGTAATCGGCAGGCTTTGAAAAATTTTTGTTGACCGAAGCCATATTCTGCGGGTCAATTGATTCCATTCCGATAAAAACCCACTTGCCGCCGGATGCGGCAATTAAATCAACTAACTCTTCATCGCCGAGCAGATTTGCACTGATCTGTGCAACCCACGGAAGCTGCGCATCCGCCGCGATAATATCTCTCAGCAAAGATTTAACGCGCTTTTTGTTGATAGCCAGATTGTCGTCAATAAAGAAAACGGCAATTTGCCCTTTTTCGCGTTTGGCGCGTTCCTTCAGTCTCAAAAGTTCTTCGACAACGCTTTCATTAGTGCGAAAACGAATCGAATCGCCGAAAAATCCCGTTACGGTGCAAAATTCGCAGCCGTATGGACAACCGCGTCCCGTTTCAATCGGCACGACGTGAAACGAACCCCAGCCTTCGCCCATTTTCGACAGAAAAGGTTTGAAAAACTTCGGCACAAGACTAAACTGTTCTAAATCCAAAGTTTCCCAGGGAATATGCGGATAAGGCTGTAAATTCGGCTTTTTGTCGTTGCCTTTCGAGTCAATTTCGGGTTGATAAATTTCCTTTAATTCACCGTTTGCCGCGTCCGCCACGATTAAACCCCAAGTTTCGTCCGCTTCGCCAAGCGCAACCGCATCGGCATGTCGTTTTCCACCATCTTTGCCGAGAGCTTCATCAGGACATTCGGTAACGTGCGGTCCGCCCATTACTACTTTTATTCCTGCATCGCGCAAAGCATCAGCCACCAGATACGCTCGCGCCACCATTCGCGTCATCGCGCCGATACCGACCAGTCCGATATTTTCATCGCGGCAAAATTGCACGAGTTCGTCGCGGGTCATCGCTTTAGCATTGCCGTCAATCAAAATTACTTCATGTTCTTTAGGCGTCAGTGCTTGCAGTAAAAACATCCAAAGATGCGGCATAAAATTTCGTGTAATGCCGTTGTCGGGATTGTATAATAAAATTTTCATAACTTTTCTCTTTGTGCTTTTCAACCGCAATTTACATTATTGCTTTGCACACTGCCAATATAATTTGGGCTTTGCTCCGGGAACATTTAAAATTTGTTTGCGTCTTTATCGTTTCGCACAAATCCCGCCTAAATCGCGCCTTGGTGGGATAAAATTATTGTGTTTGAACAGCTTGAAACGGGAAACGAAGCAGACATTAGAAGAGAGTTGTTAACTCAAGCCTAAATGCTAAAACGCGATTTCAACAAAATGAATTATACCACAATATGTATAATAGATAATACAAGATAAGTAGTTTGTTCGCAGGATAAACCCAAATTTTGCTCGACATCAAGTATCAAAATAAATTTTCAAACTTCTTTATACCTTTATTTTGCGATTAAAGAAAGTTGAAAAAAATATGCTCGAAATTAGGACGGTAATTGTTCAAAATCATTCGCCAAATCTGATTTTAGCGATTGTTTTGATTGCTAATTTTTAGAAATAGAAAAACGCCTTATTGTTCGGAAGGGCGGCTCAAAAGTTTCACGTCAATGAGATTTGAGCCGTTCTTCTTTTTTGAAGATCAGCTAATCTGAAGAATTGTGCAAGTTAATAGATTCTTTTTTTCGAGAAAGAGCCAATTAGGGATCTTAATTAACCATTGGTGCTAGTTTGAAAAAAGCTAAGTGGTTGAAAATAAAAGAAAATATATTTTGCACTCGAAAAGATTTCGAGTCAATTTCGGTAAATTTCAGCGAATTTGCCAAAAATCACTTTAGCTGAATTGCTAAATCCTTTATTTTCAATATCACAAACTAGCACCAATGGTTAATTAGCCAATAATAGAGAGCCAGTTAGAGTTTTTATACTGCTCCCCGTTAAGACAAACTGAGTTCAGAGAGAGTATTCTAACAAAAATGGAGGATACTTCTCGATGGGAAAAGGCAGGAATTGGACTTCTGAAGAAAAGGCAAAAATCGTTCTTCAAGG
>MWZA01000116.1 GCA_002050455.1 Acidobacteria bacterium 5-1
CTCTAAATTATTTGAAGGCGACGGGATTAAGACTCGCCATTTTGCTAAATTTCGGCAAACACAAGCTCGAACGCGAACGATTGGTATTATAAAAATTTTATTCGTGATATTCGTGTAATTCGTGGCGAAAAATCCTAATCCGATTTTTGAAACTGTCGAAAATCAAAATTCGTTGTATTATATGAGGAATAAGGAGAAAATGAATGTCCAGTTTGATGACAATTTTTTTGGCAATCGGCGGACTCGGTTTTTTGTTTTTGCTGATTTCGTTTGTTATCGGCGATATTTTTGAGGCAATTGGTTTTGATTTCGGTTTGGACGCGAGCCAGGATTTCGGAGTCTTTGACAGCCGCGTTATCAGTGTTTTTCTCACGGCTTTCGGCGGTTTCGGCGCAATCGGCACAACAGTCGGCTACGGCGCGGCGGGAAGTTCGCTTTTTGGACTTTTCGGCGGCGTTGTGTTTGGCGCGATTGTCTTTTTCTTCGGCAAATTTCTTTTTAGTCAACAGTCTTCGAGTTCAGTTGCGACGGAAGATTTAATCGGACGCACGGCGCAGGTTATTGTCGGCATCAAGCCAAATCAATTAGGACAAATTTCCTGCCGCGTCGGTGAAGAACGAGTCGAAAAACTCGCCCGTGCAATCAGCGATAAAGAAATCAAAATCGGTGAAGTCGTCCGCATTGATTCCGTCAACAGCGACGCGGTGTTGGTCAGCGTTGACGAAGGCAAAGGATTTTCGCTTTTTTCGGAAAAGGCTTGAAATTTTCGCACTATTCAAATTAGAATTCGGTCAAGAATGTATTATTTTTTCAGAAGTCGTTCAGAGTTCACGTTTGCGGCGTGTCTAATGTTTAAGCACAGCCAACTAAAGTTTGAGTTTTGAACAGACAAAATGAGGTAAAAAAAATGTTTGAACTTCCAATCATCGTTATCGGTATCGTTTTATTAGTTGTTGTCGGTTTGCTCGCCGCGCTGATGCTTTTGGGCAAAAACTATATCAAAGTTTCGCCCAATCAAGCGGCGGTTATTTCAGGTCGCACGCGGCGTTTAGGCGACGGAACAAGCGTCGGTTATCGCCAGGTGCGCGGCGGCGCGACGCTCGTTATTCCATTTTTGGAAAAAGTCGAATATCTTGACCTGAACGTCATCACCGTTCCGCTGGCAACGTCCCGCGCCTATACGGTCGAAGGCGTTCCCGTTTCGGTCAAAGCAGTTGCCAACGTTAAAATCAAAGGCGACGACGAATCGCTGCGGGCGGCGGCTGAACGATTTCTCGGAATGCCGCGCGAGCAATTTCACCAACTGATTTTCCAAACGCTGGAAGGACATCTTCGCGCAATTTTGGGAACTTTGACGGTTGAGGAAATTAACAACGACCGCCAGAGTTTTGCACAAAAATTGTTGACGGAAGCCGCTGGAGATTTGGAAAAAATGGGCATCGGCTTGGATGCGCTGACGATTCAGGAAATCAGCGACGAAGAAGGTTACTTGGACGCGCTCGGCAAACGCCGCACGGCGGAAGTCAAACGCGATGCCGAAATTGGACAGGCGGAGGCTAACCGCGATTCAAAAATTAAGGCTTCGCTGGCGTTGCAGGAAGGTGAAAAAGTTCGCCTTAATACTGAAGCGTTAATCGCGCAATCAACCCGCGAAACCGAAATTCAAAAGGCGCAAGTTCAAGCCGAAATCGAAAAAGAACGCGCCACGGCACGGCAAGCCGGACCGCTTTCGGAAGCCAAGGCACAACAGGAAGTCGTTGCAGAAGAAGTCCGCATTGAAAAAATCCGCACGCAAGAGCAAATTTCCGTGCAGGAACAGGAAGTTTTGCGTAAGGAAAAAGAACTTGAAGCAACGATTGTCAAACAGGCGGAAGCCGAAAGACGCGCCTCCGTGCTTCGCGCACAAGGTGAACAGGAATCGGCGATTTTAGCCGCTGAGGGACGCAAACAGGCGCAAATCGCGCAAGCCGAAGCCGAATCGCAAAAACTCCAACGCGAAGGTCAGGGACGCGCTTCGGCAATCGAAGCCGAAGGTAAAGCCGAAGCCGCAAAAATCCGCGCTTTAGGTTTGGCGCAAGCTGAACAGCTTCAGGCGAAAGGTCTTGCGGAAGCAACCGCCATCGAAGCGCAAGGTTTAGCCGAAGCAAAGGCGATTAAGGAAAAAGCCGCCGCGTGGCGCGAATTTAACGATGCCGCACGTCTGCAAACGATTCTTGAAAAATTGCCTTCGATTATCGAAGCATCCGCGCCTGTCTTTCAAGCCGTCGCCGAACCGCTTGGCAAGATTGACAAAATTGTGATGATTGACCAAGGCGGAAACGGCAACGACAGCGGACAAAGCGGAATCAACCGTTTCGCAAATACCGCGCCGACGCTTGTTTTCTCGTTGCTGCAACAGCTTCAATCGCTCGGTTTGAGTTTCCCCGATGTTTTGGCGCAGCTCGGCATTGAGCAAAATGATGGAAAACTTTCGCTGGCGGCAAATCAGAACGAAAAAACAGTTCCGTCAAACGAAAAAGCCGCTGCGCCAATCATTAAAGACAACGGCGACAGAAAGCCGGTCGAGAAAATCAGCGACGATCGTTAATTTTCTTTCAAGATGACGAAAGCGGCTGTTCGGTGAAACGGACAACCGCTTTTATGTGCAAAGTTGGCGATGAAATTTTCGGCGTTTTACGATTGCTTTTTACTGCGTTAAAAATATAAGAAAATCCTGACAATATCAGGACAAAAATTTTATGAGCAACACCAATCCGGCGCGTGGAATGCGCGATTTTCTGCCCGCCGATATTCGCAAGCGCGAATACGTTATCAACATTATCAAAGAAGTCTATGAAAGTTACGGTTTTGAACCGCTCGAAACGCCTGCCGTCGAAAACATCGAGACGCTGACGGGCAAATATGGCGAGGAAGGCAACCAACTGATTTTCAAAATCTTAAAGCGCGGGGAACACGAAAAAACCGGCGAGGCGGATTTGGCTTTGCGTTACGATTTGACTGTTCCGTTGGCGCGTGTTGTGGCAAATTACAAAAACGATTTGCCAAAATTTTTCAAACGCTACCAGATTCAACCCGTTTGGCGGGCAGACCGTCCGGCGCGTGGGCGTTTCCGCGAGTTTTATCAATGCGATGTTGACGCGATTGGTTCGAGTTCGGTAGTTGTCGAAGCGGAACTCTGCGCGGCGGCAAGCGAGATTTTGCAGAAGCTGGGCTTTAATGATTTTATAATTCGGATAAATCACAGAGAAATTTTGCGCGGAATGCTAAATGCTGTCGGAATTGCGGATGAAAAACAAACGGACGCGCTGGTTGCTATTGATAAACTCGACAAAATCGGGAAAGACGGCGTTTTGAAAGAATTTGTTCAACGTGAAACGGGCGAACAAGCCGGAATAAAATTGCTTGATTTATTTGCGAAACTTGCGGCGGCGGGAAACACAGACACAATTTCCAATCTTTCCGAATTTATCGGCGAAGATGAAGAAGGCAGGAAAGGTTTAGACGACCTGAAACGAATTCTCGAATTTACCAACTTAGAAAATATTAAAATTGATGCCAGTCTTGCTCGCGGTTTGAGTTATTATACGGGCGCGATTTTTGAGATAAATGTTCCCGATTTGGCGGGAAGTCTCGGCGGCGGCGGACGTTATGACGCTCTTATCGGAATGTTCGGCAAGGAAGAAATTCCCGCGTGTGGTTTTTCGCTCGGACTTGAACGCATTCTTTTTGTAATGGACGAAAGAAATATGTTTCCCGCAGATTTGCAGAACTCTTCGGCGGCGGACGTTCTGGTAACAATCTGGAACAAAGAAACGATTGCCGAATCTTTAAAATTGGCAAATGATTTGCGCTCGCAAGGCTTGCGCGTTTTGCTTTACCCTGAAGCCGACAAACTCGGCAAACAGTTCAAATACGCCGATTCGATAAACGTCCCGTTTGTCTGCGTCTTGGGCGAAAGCGAACTTACCACAAACAAAGTAACGCTCAAAAATATGGAGACGGGCGAGCAGAAAACTATCGAACGAGGTCAAGCATCCGAGAAAATCAAGAAATAGTGTAAGTATTAGGACTATTTCAAAAATCGAAGATTCTGACAGTAAACTATTAGTTGCCCGCCATTAACTGTAAATTGTCTTTCCACAAAAAAGGTTTTCATTGGCAAATCAGTTAAAAGTGTAGAGTGAACAGTTAATAGTTTTGCACTTTTCTCTGCATTTTGAGAAAGTCCTAAATATACAAAACAAATAAATCGGCGCGGAAAAATTTGTCATAAAAACTACTTTGGCGGTGTTCTCTAATATAAGTGAAGGAGAAATTTATGTGTTATCAATTTTGTTTGATTGTCTTAATTGTCGTCGGTTTGTCGGCAAACTGTTCGGCTCAAAAAAATCCGGTTGATGTTTCAACGTCCCAACAAATCTACGGAAAAATCAGCGAAACGGCTAAATTAAGCGAAGCGCGGGCATCTCATACTGCTACGCTTTTGCCCGACGGCAAAGTCATAATCATCGGCGGAATGGAGCGCAACGGTGTTTTTTTCGAGAGTGCGGAAATTTTCAATCCGCAAACCGACAGCTTCATCAAAGCCAAAGGCAAAATGAGCATCAAGCGCGTCGGACACACGGCGACGCTTCTTTCAGACGGGAAAATTTTGATTGTCGGCGGTTGGTCAAATCGCGATTTACCCGAATCGAGCGCGGAGATTTACGACTCGAAAACCGACACTTTTACATCTGTCGAAAACGCGCATCATCGGCTTTCGGGACACACGGCAATGCTTCTTGATAATGGTAAAGTGCTGATTGCGGGCGGTTCTAATGGAAAAAGTGGTTTGAGCGATGTTGAACTCTTTGACCAGCAAACCAAAACTTTCACCATAATCGGAAGAATGCAAAATGCCCGAATCGGCGCGGCGGCAGTGAAATTAGCTGATGGGCGAGTTTTATTGACCGGCGGCGCAGTAAATCAAGGACAAATTTTGTCGAGCGCGGAAATCTTCGACCCGAAAACAAACAGTTTTACCGCGACCAAAGCGATGAACGTCGTGCGTTATAAACACGATTCAATCAGGCTTTCAGACGGGCGCGTGCTTGTTTTCGGCGGTTCGGACAACCGCGATTGGAACGGGCAATACAAAAGCGCGGAAATTTTTGACCCGAAGACGAATGAATTTACGCCGACAAATGATATGAATTTTGCGCGTTTCAAAATCGAAGGAACTTCCGTTCTGCTCAAAGATGGCAAAGTTTTTATCGGCGGCGGCGGCACAAGCGCGGAAGTTTTTAACCCGCAAACAAACACATTTACAAAAACGGCGGGCGAGTTTGGCATACCGCTTCATTTTGCTTCCGTTACGCTGCTTGACGACAAACGCGCTCTGATTGTCGGCGGTTACGGCAACGGCACGCCGCAAGCCGGACCGATTAGCACAAATCGGGCGTGGATTTTCAAATTATAAGTTATTGCGGTTTTATAAATACTTTGGCTCTGAATTTAGACTTTTTAGTTTGAATTCAGAGCCTTTCTCTTTTATCTTTAGTTAGTATGAATGAGGAAATAATCCAAAATTATCTGGCAGATGCAATCGAAACTTTCCGCAGTTACAAAAAACTAGCGGAGAAGACAATGGCGCAGGTTTCCGACGAAGAGTTTTTCAAGGCGATTGACGCGGAAGCCAATTCGATTGCGGTTATCGTTAAACACATCGGCGGAAATCTGCGTTCGCGTTGGACACACTTTTTAACGAGCGACGGCGAAAAAGCAGACCGCCATCGTGATTCGGAATTTGTTGCGGAAAATGACACGCGCGAAAGTTTGACGGAATTTTGGGAAAACGGCTGGCGGATTCTTTTCGCCACGCTTGAATCTCTGCAAGTGGAAGATTTGGGAAAAACCGTTAAAATTCGCGGCGAAGATTACACGGTTGTCAAAGCAATAAACCGCGCACTCGCGCATACGGCTTC
Source organism: Acidobacteria bacterium 5-1 (assembly GCA_002050455.1). Taxonomy (GTDB): domain Bacteria; phylum Acidobacteriota; class Blastocatellia; order Pyrinomonadales; family Pyrinomonadaceae. The sequence goes on from MWZA01000116.1 coordinate 5,964, forward strand.
GCATATTGGACAAATTATGTTTCTAGCCAAACATTTTCGCTCAAGCAGTTGGAAAACTCTGAGCGTCCCGCGTAATAAATCGGCAGAATTTAATTCGTATTTAGCGGAAAACAAAGATAAAGCGCATTATTTGGAAGCAACAAAGAATTTTGCGGAGGAAAAGTAAACTTTGGCGGACAAATCAGAAAACATTGAGCGAGAGGAGAGTTTTTTCGCTCAAAACATTTTTTATCGAACTCTGGTGCGGCTGATAAGTTTAGTTTGGATTTTTCCGTTTGGCAAATACTTGACGCGATAGACTTCTTTGTAAAGTCGGTATCCTTGGCGGACATAGCGCGTTTGATAATCAAACTGTGTTCCGCGATTATCATTACGGTTATATTGATTGTTGCGTCTGTTTTGGCGATAACGCCTGTCTTGATTGTAACGACTATTTTGGCGATAACGGTCGCGTTCATAGCGGTCATCCCGACGACGCTCTTCTTGCTTATCGCGTTTCTGTTTCTGCGCCAAAGCATTAACCGATTCAGCCGCATTTGTCGCTTTGGCTTCCGTTATCGGTGCGGCAGCAACCAGCAAAACCATCGCAAATACTAAAGTTAGTAATTTTTTCATCTTATTTTCTCCTCTCACAGATTTTAATGAACAAATCCAGCAAATAGATGTTTAACTGAACCTGAACTTATAAGATAACAAACGTGCGTACAGAGTTGGAAATAAATTACGCGGGCTAAAGTTTAAGCGGAAAATGAATCTAATTCTCAACTGTGCTAATCTGTGGTTTAGTGTTTTATGAAAGCCATTTCCATTTTAGGTTCGACGGGTTCAATCGGCTGCAACACGCTTAAGGTTGTTGAGTTTTTAGGCGGTTTTCGCGTGGTTGCGCTTGGTGCGGGCGAAAATATCGGCAAACTTGCCGAACAAATCAGACAATTTCAACCTGAACTTGTTGCCGTCAAAGATGAAACTTGCGCTGAAGAGCTGCTTCGCAGAATTTCAGATTTTAAATTCCAAATTCCAAAAATTGTTGTCGGTGAAGCGGGCTTAATCGAAGTCGCCACGCACGAAGCGGCGGAAACAGTTGTTTCGGCAACCGTTGGCGCGGTTGGTTTTGTGCCGACGCTTCGCGCTTTGGAAGCAGGGAAAAGAGTTGCGCTGGCAAATAAGGAAACGCTGGTGATGGCGGGCGAACTGATGACAAAAGCGGCGCGGGAAAGCGGAGCGGAAATTCTGCCGGTTGATTCCGAACACAACGCGCTTCATCAATGTCTGCGCGGCGAAAGCAGAAAAGAAGTCAAACGCCTGATTTTGACGGCTTCAGGCGGACCTTTTCGCGCCAAAACAAAAGAAGAAATTGAAAACGCGACGCGCCAAGAAGCCTTAAATCATCCGACTTGGAATATGGGCGATAAAATCACGATTGACAGCGCAACCTTGATGAATAAAGGCTTGGAAGTCATCGAAGCGCGTTGGCTTTTTGATTTTTCGGCTGATGAAATCTCCGTCGTCGTTCATCCGCAATCGGTTGTACATTCGTTGATTGAAATGGTTGACGGTTCGATAATTGCTCAATTAGGCGTAACCGATATGCGCCACGCGATTCAATACGCGCTGACGTTTCCCAAAAGAAAAAACTGCCAGCTTGAGCCGCTCGATTTTGCGAAAATCTCACAATTAACTTTTGAAGAACCTGATTTGGAAAAATTTCCGTGTTTGGCTCTGGCTTATAAAGCGTTAAAAATCGGCGGAACAATGCCCGCAGCTTTAAATGCCGCCAATGAAATCGCTGTCCAAGCGTTTTTAGACGATAAAGTTCGGCTTTCCGACATCCCCAAAATCATCGAAAGCGTGATGAATGAACACGAAACTCAGCCAGTCGTCAATCTTGAAACAGTTTTAGCGGCTGACCAAACGGCGCGAAAAAAAGCTATAATGGACTTGGAAAATTTGGAAAAAACTGCGGCTGCAATTTTGAGGTGAAAGTTATGCAACAAACAATTTCGGAAACAATGCCCAGAAATCCGTTGATTTTTGAAACGGAAATTAAGGAAAATTTCGCTGAAGAGCCAAAAATTATCAAATGGACAAAGGAAGAATATCATTATCTGGCTGAACTCGGTTTATTTGAAGGAAGACGCACCGAGTTTTTAGAAGGAGAAATTATCGAAATGCCGACAATGAATAGTCCGCATGCAACCGCCTTAACTTTGACTGATGAAATATTACGGGAGGTTTTTTCAAAGGGTTTTGTATTTCGTAACCAAATGCCTTTAGATTTCGGAAAAGACTTTGAACCTGTTCCCGACATAGCAGTCGTTAAAGGTAAAGCGCGTGATTTTCTTGGCTCGCATCCACAAACGGCAGATTTGATAATTGAGGTTTCAGACACCACTTTACGTTATGACCGTAATCGGAAAGCTAGTTTGTATGCTGTATATGGAATTCAGGATTATTGGATTCTAAATTTGAAAAGGCGGACTTTGGAAATTTATCGCCGTCCGACTGAGGACGATAATACCTTTTATGGCTTTGGTTATGCAGAAAAATTAACTTTTAGCGAAACGGGCGAAATTTCACCGCTTGCTAAACCCGAAGCAAAAATCAGAGTTGCCGATTTGCTTCCGTAAAATAAAGTTTGACTCAAATGAGAGTGGGTTTTACACTTTAGTTTGCAACTTGGCGCAGAAATTTTGTTTCTAAGCACTCAAATAATTTTGAAAAGGAATTTGTTTAATGTTCGATATTTTAATAGTCATTTTAGCAGTTATATTTGTTCTCGGCATTGCCATTAACATTCACGAGTTTGGACATTTTGCCGTTGCCAAACTTTTTGGAATGCGGGTTGAAGCGTATTCGTTTTTCGGTTTAGGTCCGCGCATTTGGGGCAGGAAAATCGGACATACCGATTATCGCATCAGCGCGATTCCGCTCGGCGCGTATGTTAAGCTTTACGGCGACGAAGCCACCGGCGCGTTGGAAGGCGGAGAATCAAAAGGTGAATTTGTTCCCGAATCCGAACTTTACGAACTGCGCCCGCGCTGGCAAAAGTTTCTGGTAATGGTCGGCGGACCGTTTATGAATATTATGCTGGCACTGGCGATTCCGTTTGCCGGAGCGTTGATTTACGGCGTTCCGTCAATGCCTTCGCCGGTTGTCGCCAGTGTTAAAGCCGGCGGCGCGGCGGAACAAGCCGGTATTAAAGTCGGCGACAGAATAGTTGGTTTCGATAGTCAGGAAAATCCGAGTTGGGAACGGATTCGTAACGATTCGATGATTGCGCCCGATATGGAAATTCCGGTTGTTGTTGAACGAAACGGACAGCGCAGCAATTTGACGATTAAACCGGCAAGAGAAGATGTTAACGGTAATTCGGTTGGTTCGCTGGATTTTGCGCCGACCGAGCCGGTTATAATTAGTCCACAGCCTGATTCGCCTGCCGAAAAAGCCGGTATTCAAAAAGGCGATAGAGCAATTTCCATCAACGGCGAAACGATTGGCAGTATTGATAACTTTAAGGATTTGATTCAGAAATATAAGGAAAATCCGTTAAATCTGGTGGTTGTTCGCAACAACGAGCCGAAAGAAATTACTCTGCAAGCCAAAATCGGCGAAGATGGCAAAGCGTTAATCGGCGCGGGTTTAAGCAGTCAGAGTTTGGACAGAGAAGCGGCTTCGGTGTCGCAAGCCGCCGCTTTTGCCGTCAATACAAATCTCGAAATTATCCGTTTGACGGGCAGAGTTTTCGGTCAGCTTTTTGCCGGAGAGCGTTCCGTTAAAGACGCGGGCGTGGCGGGACCAATCGGAATTGTTCAGATAATTTCCCAAGTTGTTCACGAACAAGGATTTGTCGGACTTATTTCAATTTTAGCATTAATCAGCTTGAATTTGGGCGTTTTCAATCTTTTGCCGATTCCGATGCTCGACGGCGGACAAATTGCGGTTCTGGCGATTGAAGGTTTTCTTGCCCTTTTCGGCTTAACTCTTTCGTTGGCGGTAAAGGAAAAAATTCAACTCGTCGGTCTGGCGATGATTCTGCTCTTAATGATAACGGTTATCTTCTTTGACGTTTCGCGGTTACTTGGAAAATAGTTTTTGTAAGTTACAGAAAGTTGCGTGAAGTTGCGGAGTTATAGAGTTGCAGAATTGGCGGAAATAAGAATATCTGAAATCACCTGAAACTTTCTGCAACTCCGCAACTTCCTGCAGCTTACGAAAATTCCGTAAATTAATAATAATGAGAAGAAAAACGAAAGCGGTGATGGTTGGTAACGTGCAAATCGGCGGCGGCGCGCCTGTCGTTGTCCAATCAATGACGAAAACCGATACGACTGATGTTGACGGAACTGTCAGACAAATTGAGGAAATGGTTGAAGCCGGATGCGAAATTGTCCGCATCGCCGTTCCCGATAACGATGCCGCACACGCTTTGAAAAACATCCGTAAGCGCGTGAGCATTCCAATCGTCGCCGACATTCATTTTCATTACAAACTCGCGCTGCTGGCACTCGAAGCCGGAATTGACAAGTTAAGAATCAATCCGGGAAATATCGGTTCGATTGACCGCGTGCGCGAAGTCGTCCGTGCCACGGAAGCGCAATGCGTGCCGATTCGCATCGGTGTCAACGGCGGTTCTTTAGAAAAAGACCTTTTGCAAAAATACGGCACGGCAACGCCCGAAGCGATGGTCGAATCGGGAATGCGCCACGTTAAAATTCTTGAAGACTTAGGCTTTTCGGACATTATCATTTCGCTGAAAGCGTCAGACGTTCAAAGAACGGTTGCGGCGTATCGTTTGATGGCGGAAAAGGTTGATTATCCTTTACATTTGGGCGTAACCGAAGCGGGAACGCCGTTTGGCGGAACAATAAAATCTGCAATGGGTTTGGGAATTCTGCTTTTTGACGGAATCGGCGACACAATCCGCGTGTCTTTGGCGGCAGAACCGCACGAAGAAGTGCGCGTCGGTTGGGAAATTTTGAAATCCTTAGAACTTAGGAAACGCGGCGTAACGGTTGTCGCATGTCCAACCTGCGGAAGACTCGACATTGATAATTTTGTCAAAATCGTTACGGAAGTCGAACGCCGACTCGCGCACGTCGCAGAACCGCTTCATCTTTCAATTATGGGCTGCGCCGTCAACGGACCCGGCGAAGCACACGATTCGCAGCTTGGCATCACATTCGGGCGCAATGTCGGAATGATTTTTAAAGACGGCGTTCCAATGCGGAAAGTTGCGGGCGTGGATATTGTCGAAGAATTTATCAAAGAAGTTGAGATTTTGCGAAAGGAGGGCGCGAATGCAAAATCTTTGGCGGAAACAAAACCGCTGGTGCAAATTTCTTAAAGTATGATAATACACAATTAACGCAAAAAACGTATCGGCATTAACGGCGGAATTAAGGCAAGCATCATCAGTCCTGCAAATAAGATGATATTAGCTTTGAAGTTGTTTTCATTCAGTTTTCTCCGTTATTAACGAGCAACTTTGCAGCTGTCTGTAGTGCAAATAGAACACAGTCGCTCGAAAAAAAGATGCCGAACTACTGATTATGCGGAACAATTATAGAATTTTTTTAGTGAATGCAGCAAAGTTTAACTCTTCGTACGCGAAGGATTAAACTGTTAGAAACAAACGAAATTGTTTATTGATGGTTTGGAAAATTTCTTATTTATGCTTCAAACGGAACTTCGGCGTTTTGCAGGAAATGAAATTCGTTGCGCGAAACTTTTTCGAGCAGTTCCGGCTCGTCGAACATATTCAGAAGTCCGCGCACGGTGGCATAGCGCGGTTCGTCGGAAATCGTCACCGGTAGATTTACAAAGCTGCGAAGATATTGGTCAATATCGTCGAGAAGCGAGCCGCCGCCGGTTAATATAATTCCCCGATCGTAAATATCCGCCGCAACTTCCGGTCGGAGTTCGGTTAGAGTGTCGCTGACGATTTGCGCGACACGCCGGACAATGCCTTCAACCACCGGATAAATTTCCCCGACGGTAATTTCAACCGCACTCGGACTTCCCGTCTGCACGTCGCGTCCGCGCACAATTGTTGATTTTTCTATATTCTCCGGCAAATAAGTCGTGGCAAAATCGGTTTTGATGCTTTCCGTCGTTTCTTCACCGACTTGCAAACCGCGATGTCGGCGCAAATGAGTTGCCAAAGACAAATTTATTTCGTCGCTTCCGATTCGTTCCGAGCGCGAATGAACAACCGTTCCTTTGGCGATAATAGCGATATTGGTTGTGCCTGCGCCGATGTTGACGACCGCCGAAGCGCGTTTATCACGCGGAGTTACGCCCGCGCCGAAAGCCGCCGCAAGTCCTTCCTCCATCATATAGATTTTGCCGATGTGCGCTTCTTCCGCCGCATTAAGCAAAGCGCGTTGTTCGACGTGCGTTACGTCGGAAATCATACTCATAACGGCTTGCAGAGAAACCTGAGAACCGCCGGTTTTCGCTTTTTTGACAAAATGAGCGAGCATTTTCTTCGTGCGCTCGAAATCGGCAACTACGCCGCCGTTCAGCGGAGCTAAAACGGTAACGTCGCGCCCTTCGCGTCCGCGCATATCGAAGGCTTCCTGACCGTAAGCGACTATTTCACCCGACAATTCATTAACGGCAATTACCGACGGTTCATCAAGCACAATTTCGCGCCCTTTGACGGCAATAATTGTGCTGGCTGTTCCCATATCAATCGCCATCGAATCGGTAACTAATTTTTTGAGTGATGAAATTCCTACCATAAAGGCAACTTTCCTTATTAATTGATAAAATAAATCAAGAAATTTGAGTCATTTTCCAAATGCGACCAATTTCAGTTTAATTCCAACTAACTTCAAACAGCGAAACCGGTTGAAGGCGGTTTTTGACAACCAAAGGTTCTTGCGGCACTAAATTAGGTGTTTCACCGCTTGCCTTTGCTGTCGCTTCGCTGATTAAAATCTGTCCGCCGCGGGCATTTTGTTCGAGCCGCGCCGCCGTGTTAACCGTATCGCCGATTGCGGTGTATTCGCTTCTTTGCTCTGAACCGATATAACCGACAGTCGCCACGCCCGTATGTAATCCGATGCCGATATTAATTCGATTAAAACCTTCGGCTTCCAGTTCTTGATTCAAACTTTCAAGTCTTTTCTGCATCATAACAGCCGTTTTGAGTGCATTTTTCGCATCTTCGGAAGTAGCGGTCGGCGCACCGAAAATCGCCATTAAACCATCGCCCGTATATTTATCTAGTGTTCCGCCGTTAGCGAAAATTATGTCGCTCATCGCACTGAAAAAACGATTCAGAAGTCCGACGACCTTTTCAGGATTTTCCGTTTCCGAAAACGCGGTAAATCCGCGAATGTCGGCAAAAAGAACCGTTACGGTTTGATTGATTCCGCCTAGTTTAAATGAATCGGGATTTTCAAGCAACTGTTTTACGACATATTCAGGCATAAATCGGCTGTAATTTGCCCGCGCCACTTCTTCTTTTGCCAGACGCTTATGCGCTTTAACAGTTTCAACCGTCACGGCGGTTTGCGCCGCAACCGCGCTGATAAGTTCTAAATCTTCGGGACTGAATGCGGAAAACGGGTCGAGCCGGTCGGCATAAATAACGCCGTGAACATTCGATTCGGTTATCAAAGGAGCGCAAATAGTTGACCGAACGCCTTGCGTCACGATTGATTCCGCGCCTTTGAACATTTCATCGGTTTTCGCGTCCTGCGAAAGAAGCGCAACTTTTTCACGCATCACTTTTTGCGTTATCGTCCGGCTGATTGATAATTTTCCAGTCAGATTTTCCAAAATCTCATCGCGTCCCTTAATGGCAATCGGATAAAGACTGTAATCGAGAATTTTACCGTCTATCGTTTCATCCGCCAACAACGCTACGACTCTTTCGGCGGGCGTTCCGCGAAAAATTAAATCCGTCGCCTTAATAAAAATTTCTTTTAAGTCAAAAACCGTGCCAATTGTTTTGGTCATTTCGTAAAGCAGATTCAGAGCTTTTGCTTTACGGCGCAGTTCTTTGATTTCTTCGGGCATGGCAATGCCGGTTTCGATTGAAAGATTTGAATGCCTTCCGATAATTTCGTTGGCGGAAATAAGAACCTGCGTATGCCCAAGCGGACGGTCGTCGAAGTTTACGTCTGTCGGAGTTGCGCTTGTGTTTTTTGAATAATCAGGTGAGCCGGCGGAAATTTTATTTTCGCCGGACGCAATTTTCGCCTGTTTTGCCGCGTCGGCTTTGCCAAACTCCAAGCGTGTTTCGCCGATGACAACTATATCGCCCGGTTCGAGAATCTTCTCTGACTGCGCCGCGCCGTTGACAAAAACGCGGTTGACGCTTTGTTTGAATTTACCGTCCACATAAAAGCCGTCAATAATCTTAAAATTTGCGCCATCGCCGACAATATGTGCGTGGCGGCGCGACACCCGGCGGTCATTAAGAATAATGTCGTTATCTTTTGCTCTGCCGATATTATAGGTCGAACCGGGAAGCAAATTAACTTCCCAACTTGTTCCGCTTGCGTCTGTTATATTAAGAATTGAATTCACGGTTTTTTCTAATGATAAATTGTTAAAGTTAATTTTACTGCCAAGTTATTAATGCCGAATGATAAATTTTTGGTGTTTTTATTTAACATTAAACATTAATAATTTACCATTATCTTATGATTTATTTCGACAACAACGCAACAACCCAACTTGCGCCGGAAGTTTTTGCGGCGATGAAGTCTTTTCTAACCGAATTTTACGGCAATCCGTCCTCCGCTTACAACTTCGGGCGCGACATGCGGGAAGCTATTGAAAATTCACGCAAGCAGGTTGCCGATCTGCTTGGCGCAAATGCCGCAGACGAGATTGTCTTTACTTCCGGCGGAACGGAAAGCGATAATTGGGCGATTTTGGGAACGCTCGAAGCCAATCCAACCAAAAAACACATTGTTACAACGCGGGTTGAACACGAAGCCGTTCGCAAAGTCTGCGAAAAGTTGGAGAAAAACGGTTTTGAAATAATGTGGCTGGATGTTGACGAAAACGGTTTTTTAGATTTAGACGAACTTAAAAATTCTCTGCGCGAAGATACGGCAATTGTTTCCGTGATGCTTGCCAACAACGAAACGGGAATACTTTTTCCGGTCGAAAAAATCGCGCCTATCGTCAAGGAAAATTCCGACGCGATTTTTCACGTTGACGGCGTGAATGCGGTCGGCAAAGTTCCAGTTGATTTAAAAAATACCAAAATAGATTTATTCAGCGTATCGGGACATAAATTTTACGCGCCGAAAGGCATCGGTGCGCTTTATGTCAGACGCAGCGTTGATTTGCCATCGTTGTCTATCGGCGGCGGTCAGGAAAACGGAAAACGCGCCGGAACGGAAGCAGTCCATCAAATTGTCGCCATCGGCGCGGCGGCGGAACTCGTCAAAGATTTTTCGGTAATGGAAAAAGTTCGCGCCTTGCGCGACAAACTGGAATACGAAATTTTGAATAAAATTCCAAATTCTCGGTTAAACGGCACAAGCGACGGAGAAAAACGTCTGCCGAATACTTTAAATATTTCATTTCCAAACCTTAATGGCGAAGCGATACTGGCGCGGCTTAACGATTTAGGCATTTGTGTTTCGACAGGTTCGGCTTGCAATGCGGAAATGCACACTGCCTCAGCTGTTCTGCAAGCGATGAACATTCCATATTCACAAGCGATGGGCGCGGTTCGCTTTTCTTTGGGAAGATACAATACGGAATCGGAAGTTGATTTCCTTTTGCAGGCGCTTCCAAATATAGTCGAAGAGTTAAATGCACTATCGCTTTGATTTTAGCGGAACAGTTCACAATAATATGTGGCATTGTTCCCTAAACTAAAATTTTTATCCAACCGTCTTCAACGACGACTTCGTAAGATTCAACCGAGCAACCCGATTTTGTGAAACAATTACCGTTTCTGACATCGAAACGCCAGCCGTGAAGGTTGCATTCGACGATGTTGCCGTAAATTTTTGAATCGGCAAGCGGTGCGCCTTTGTGAGGACAAAAGTTTTCTATCGCGTAAAAATTTCCGCCGACGTTGAAAAGCGCGACTTCGCCGCCTTTTAGTTGAACGGTTGCGCCGCGTCCCGGCGGGACGGCTTCCGCTTTTCCGACGGTGATTTTTTTGCCTTTGCGCTTCGGTTTGCGATTGTTATTGCAGAATTTTCCCATCTTGATTTTGGATTTTAGATTTTAGACTTTGGATTGGCAAATCACCAGCCGAAAATTTTCCGTTTGCTATATTTGTTTAAGTCAAACAAAATTATAATA
>MWZA01000193.1 GCA_002050455.1 Acidobacteria bacterium 5-1
TGTTTCGGGCGTGGCGGTTGGCGAAAAAATCGCGCATGGAAAAGTCAATGTTTTGCTTAATCCAGACAAATTAAAAGACTTCAAAGAAGGCGATATTTTGGTTACGACAATGACCGACCCGGCGTGGGAGCCGATTATGAAACGCGCTTCGGCGATTATAACGGACAGAGGCGGCAGAACTTGCCACAGCGCAATTATCAGCCGTGAACTCGGACTTCCCTGCATTGTCGGCACGGAAAACGCGACCGAAACTTTGAAATCGGGAACGGAAGTTACGGTTTCGTGCGCGGAAGGCGAAAAAGGCAATATTTATTACGGTAAAATTGATTTTGAAATTGACAGGCGTATTATCACAAACGAAGAACGCCCAAACACACAAGTGATGATGAACGTCGGCGATCCTGACCGCGCATTTGCCGCTTCGATGTATCCGAACGACGGCGTTGGTCTGGCGCGACTTGAATTTATCATCAACAATCACATCGGCGTTCACCCGATGGCACTTGTCAAATATCCCGATTTGAAAAAACGTGACGATATTGAAGAAATTGCCCGGCGCATCGGCGAAGAAGACCCGAAGGAATTTTTTGTGCGGAAACTCGCCGAAGGCATCGCCAAAATCGCGGCGGCGTTTTATCCGAAACCTGTAATTGTCAGAATGTCGGACTTTAAATCGAATGAATATGCGCGGCTTATCGGCGGATTGGAGTTTGAACCGATAGAAGAAAATCCGATGCTTGGCTTTCGCGGCGCGGCGCGCTATTACGATGACCGTTATCGCGCGGGATTTCGGCTTGAATGTTTGGCAATGCAGAGAGTCCGCGAAGATATGGGTTTAACCAACGTCAAAGCGATGATTCCGTTTTGCCGCACGGTCGAGGAAGGCGGAAAGGTTATCGCGCTGATGGCGGAACACGGCGTTCGGCAAGGCGAAAACGATTTGGAAATTTACGCGATGTGTGAACTTCCCGCCAACGTCGTTTTTGCCGATGAATTTTTGCAGGTTTTTGACGGTTATTCAATCGGTTCAAACGATTTGACGCAGCTTGCTTTAGGTTTAGACCGCGATTCGGAAATGGTCGCGCATCTTTTTGACGAGCGCAACGGCGCGGTGGAAAAAATGGTGGCAATGGCGATTGAAGCGGCGCGGCGTAACGGCAAGAAAATCGGGATCTGCGGGCAAGCACCGTCAGATTATCCCGAATTTGCAAAGTTTCTGGTTGAGAAAGGCATCAATTCGATTTCGCTGAATCCTGACACGGTGATTCAAACAACGCACACGATTTTGGAAACCGAGAAAGAATTGAAGCGAAGCCAAACGGTTGGGAAATAGTTTAGAAAGATAAAACGAGAAAATTAACAGGATAGACAGGATGAACAGGATGAGTTTTCTATCCTGCCTACCCTGTCTATCCTGTTAATTTATTTGCCATTGGTTTTGGTAAAAAATCCTGTATTGAAAGCCGTCGTGCGGCGAACATTGGTTTTTATCAAATTTGCACCGTCAGAAACAGAAACATTGTTTGCCGAAAGAGTTGTTCCCGTCGCACGTTGAAATTCGGAAATTGCTTTATTCAAATCGGTTTGCGCTTGCAATTCTCTGCCTCTTGCATTGAGAAGTTCGGTTTGACGCTGCAACACCAGATAAAAAGTTGCTGTTCCGGCGCGAAACTGGCGTTGTTCGCTCTCAAAAAGCTGTTCGGCGGATTGGCGCGAAGCGAGTGCGGAAGCCAGACGCGCTTCAGAGGAACGCAAAGCCTGCAAAGAATTTCTGACTTCGGCTTCGATAATTTGTCCGATTTGCGCTTGCTGATTTTTGATGCGATCGGCTTGCACGAGAGTTCTGCCGAGATTCGCTTTTGCTGTGCGATTTCCCCACGGCAGAGAAATCTGCACGCCGACGCGATAGGTCGGATAATCTTGTCCGATAAGATTTCCAAGCGAGTTAAGATAACCGCCGACAAGGTTTGGCGGAACAGTATTTGTTGCAGTCGTTGTTTGAAGCGGCGGAAGACCGGCAAGCGCGGAAAGGTCGTTGACGCGCGTCGCTAACGCGGAAGTTGTATTAGTCGGGCGCACTGTTGCCGTTCCCGCCAAACCCTGCATCGTGTACGTTCCGACAAGGTCAATCTGCGGTTTTGTCTGGTCACGGAAATATCGCTCGTCAATTTTGTTAATTTCAGTATTTGTTTGCAATTGCGCGATTTCAGGACGATTTTTCAAGGCTTCGGCGGTGGCAATTTCCAAACCGACGCGCGGTGCTTCGAGGCTGACTTCGGAAATCGGCGTAATCGGACGCGACCATTCGGTGGCGGTTCGGTCGGGCAGCATCAAAGTTTTCAAAGTATTTTCCGCCCGCGTTACATCTTCCTGCGCCGTGTAGACGCTTTGCTCGAATGTCGTGATTTGCGTGTTGGCGGCAACAATATCAATCGGCGCGAGAACACCCTTCGACACCAATCTCTGATTGCTTTCGAGTTGCTGTCGCGCCTGTTTGACGGCATCAATCTGCACCTGCAAATTTCGCAGAGCATACGCCAAATCCCAGTAAGATCTTTCGACTTGTGCGATAACTTCGATGGCACGCTGGCGAAACTGCGCGTCCGTCAGACTCAAGTTTTTTTTGGCGATTTCAATTTGCCGCCGATTATTATCAAAACGCCGCCCGCGAAAAAGAGGTTGAATGTAAGAAAACGTCAAAGCCGACGGAAATTGCGGATTAAGCGTCGCATTGCTGTTGCTCGTCGTCAGGCGCGACGAACTAAAATCAGCCGAATAAGAACCGCCCGCATACGGTGAAAAACCGCTTGCGCCTGCCGACCCGAAATAACGGTTTTGTGTAACCGAACCGTTGGTTGCGCCGCCGATGGTCGAAGCCGTCGGTATAGTTGCGCTTTCGTAGTAGTTTTCAGAAACGATATTCGGGTCATAAATGCCGTGTGCCGCCCGCAGATTAAATTCGGCAACCTGCACGTCGTTGCGCGTCGTGTCAATGTCGTTGCTGTTTTGCAAAGCCATCGTAATGGCTTCTTCAAGCGTCAACGGCAGTTGATTCATCATATCCACGCCGACGCGCTCGGCAGACGGAAGCGGGCGCATCGGTGCTTCAAAATTCGGCGCAATCGGCGGCGGGTCGTCCGGCAAAACTGCCGGAGCAACTCCGGAAGTTCCGACATTCTGCGTAGGCGATTGCTGTATCACAGTATTTGGATTCGAGATTTGTCCACTCGGCGTAACGCCGGGCGTTTGCGGCTGTGCCGGTGTTGTAACTTGCGGCTGCGTTTGGTTTGGATTTGTCGGCTGGTTTTGCTGGTTATTTTGCTGTGTCTGGTTGTTTTGCCGCTGAATTTCTGTTTGCTGGTGGGTCGGCGGCGCAGTCGGTTGATTAGGCGGCGTTGCCTGCGGCATTTGCGCCGATGCCGCGAAAACCGTCAGAAGAATTAAAAAAATAATTAAAATAGCCTTTTTACTCATAACAAAAATTTCAGCCGCAAAAATCCATAAAAAACACAAAAAGAAAGTCGAGGGCAAAATGAACATCATTGGAAATAAAGGGATTTTATCGCACGTCATTGCTCTTCACTATTTGCTGTTCACTATTAACTGATATTCAATGAAAAATAATGAATAGTTAATAGCGAATAGTGAACAGTTTTTCGCGTCTTACTTATTTCCGATAATTTCTGACGGTCAATTGTCAAAACCAATTTTGAGCCTTTTGTGCATCTTTGCGGCTAATCTCCAATAATTATTTACTCGAACTCGGTTCAACATAACTATCACTACTACTTAAATTAGTTTCTTCGGCTTCCGTTTTACTTTCGGAAGTTCTGAACATTCCCGCAAATCGCTCGTAAGCCGGACGCAAAGTATTGAATTTGAACTTATCGTATTTGTCGGAAAAACCGCGCCAGACGTGCGATCCCTGCGCGTCGTCAAACAGCGAATAAAATACCGGAACTGCCAGCAGTGTCAAAAGCAAACACATTGATTGACCGCCGACGACCAAAACACCGATTGAACGGTTGGTTGCCGCGCCCGCACCTGTTCCGACAACCAGCGGAATCATACCGGCAACCAGTGCCAGCGTCGTCATCAGAATCGGGCGCAGACGGTCGCGGTTTGCCTGAATTATCGCGTCATAACGAGTCATTCCTTTTTCGCGCAGGTTGTTTGTATGGTCAATCTGCAAAATCGCGTTTTTCTTAACAATCCCGAACAACAGTAAAATGCCGAGCGCGGAAAATATATTCAGCGTTTGTCCGGCAATCGCCGTCGAAAGAAGCGCGAACGGCACGGCAAGCGGCAAAGTTAAAAGAATTGTAATCGGATGAATAAAAGATTCAAACTGTGCCGCCAAAATCAGATACATAAAAACGAAAGACAGCAAAAACGCCAGCATAAAGGAACTGTATGCGCGTTGCAGTTCTTTCGATTGTCCGGTTACGCCGGTTGTATATTCCGCCGGAAGATTTAATCCATTAACATAACCTTCGAGTTTTGCCAGCGCGTCGGATTCGGATGTGTTCGGCGGCAAACTTGCGGAAACCGTTACTTGCCGCTGGCGATTCAAACGGCTGATTGCAGCCGGACTCAAGCCTTCTTCGAGTTTTACCAGTTTTTCCAATCCGACGATGCCGCCGTTTGAAGAAGCGACATTAAAATACTGCAAATTGTTCCGGTCGCGCCGAAAAGTTTCGTCCGCCTGCACGACAACATCGTATTGCTCCGAGCCTTCGCTAAAAGTTGAAACGATTTGTCCGGCGGATAAGATGTTCAAAGCCTGCGCGACATTGCCCGCGTTCACGCCCAAGTCAGCCGCTTTTGCGCGGTCAATCACCACGCGGATTTCCGGCGTTCCGACTTCGATTGATGTGTCGGGGTCGCGAAAAACCGCGTCTTGTTTCATTTTTTCGACCAATTCATTAGCATAATTTTCGAGAACCTGCATATCCGGTCCGGCGATATAATATCCGATGCCGGAACCGCCGCGTCCGAGTCCGAGACTGCCGGAAATCGAAGATGAGCCGGAAACGCTGACTTGATAATCCTTCGACGAATACTTTCTGGCGATGCCACGCGTTTTGTTAATTAAATCGGCTTGTGAAAAGTTGCGCTCGGCAACCGGAACAAGGCTGACGTTGATGAAACCGACATTTGGTCCAGAACCGCGTCCGAAGCCTGCCAAAACTAAAGTATTTCGTACGCCCGGAAGTTGTTCGCGCGTGTCGCGTGCGATGCGCTCAAGGATTGATTGCGTTGCAGAAAGCGAAGTGCCTTGCGGTGCGCGTAAATTGATTTGAAAAGCCGATTCATCTTCGTCAGGCAGAAATGCCATTCCGACATATTGGTAAAGCGGATAAATCGCGGCGACGACCAAAACACAAATCAACACCACTGCCCATCGAAACCGCATCGCAAATTTGAGCATCCACGTATAACTGCGGTCAATCTTGCTGTAAAACCACGAATCTTTCGATTCGTCCTTTGTCCTCTGTCCTTTGTCCTCTGTTCGTTGTTCGTTGTTCGTTGCAAACATTCCATCGCCATGAATTTCGAGTTCATCCGACTTTGGACTTTTTATCCAACGCGCCGCGAGCATTGGCGTTAAAGTAAAGGAAACAATCAAGGACACGGCAATCGCCGCCGCCGCCGTCAAACCGAAACTGGACATAAACCGCCCGACAATTCCGGTCATAAAACCGACCGGAATAAACACGGCAAGCAGCGAAAGCGTCGTTGCCAAAACCGGCAAACCAATTTCGCGCGTTCCTTCAACCGCCGCTTGAAACGGGTGCATTCCCTTTTCTTCGACAAAGCGGTAAATGTTTTCAAGAACGACAATCGCGTCGTCAATCACGATGCCGACCATCAGCGTCAGCGCGAGCATCGTCATCTGATTAAGCGAATAACCAAAGGCGGCAATCAGCGCGAAGGCAGCAATAATTGAAACCGGAATTGCTAAGGCGGCAATAATTGTCGAGCGAAAATTCCACAAAAAGATAAAGACAACCAGAGCCGCGAGCAATCCGCCGATAATCAAATGTTCTTCGATGGCGTGAAGCGAATTTTCGATAAATTCCGATTGGTCGCGCGTTACGGCAACTTTCATATCCGGCGGCAAATTCGGCACGATTTCCGCCATTCGCGCTTTAATGTTGTTGATAACGGCAATCGTATTTGCGCCGGATTGTTTGCGAACGGCAAGTGAAACAGATTGCACGCCGTCGAGCGATGCCGCCGAAGTCGGGTTGGCGCCGCCTTCTTCAACTCGCCCGATGTCCTTGATTTTGATGGGAAAACCGTTGCGCGTCGTAATCACGATGTCGTTAAATTGCTCGACTTCGGTGAGTTTGCTCATCGTCCGCAAACCGAGAGTTTTCGCGCCTTCGATTAAATTTCCGCCGGGCAATTCCTGATTTTGCGCTCTGATAGCGTTGGTAACTTCCGTAACGGAAAGATTGTAAGCACGCAGACGGTCGGGATTGACAAAAACCTTGACCTGTCTTTGACGCGAGCCGTAAAGAAAGACTTCGCCCACGCCGTCTGCCGATTCGATGCGCTCTTGAATCAGATTTTCAACCAGACTGCTCAGTTCGGTAACATTGCGCGGCGCACTGATGGCATATTGCAGAACCGGCTGCGAATCCGGATCTGATTTCCGCACAACAGGCGGGTCGGCGGTTTCCGGCAAACGATTAACAACTGTGCTGATTTTGTCGCGGACTTCCTGCGTCGCAACATCAGGATTTTTATCGAGATTAAACGTCAGCGTTACGTTGGAACGTCCTTGCGTCGAAGACGAGCGCATTTCCTCGATACCCGGCACGGTATTGACCGCACCTTCGATAATGTCGGTGATTTCCGATTCAATTTCCTGCGGAGCCGCGCCCGTATTGGATGTCTGTACGCTCACGGTCGGCAAATCAATTTTTGGAAAACGGTCAACGCCGAGCGTGAAAAAACTAAAGCCGCCGACGACCGTTAAAAACAAAACAATAACGGTGGCGAAAACCGGACGCTTAACACAAATTTCTGCTAACCACTGCATAAAAATTTATTCTAGATTCCAGATTCCAAATTCTAGATTGGCTGACGAATAATTTGAAATTGAAATTTTATTGCACCTGTACCTTTGCTCCCTCGTAAAGCTGCTCCAAATTGCTCATTGCAACCGTTTCATCGGCATTGACACCCGACAAAATTTGTATCGTGTCATTTTCTTCCGTTCCAAGTTGGACGACGCGCAATTTTGCGATGCCTTCCTGAATTACAAAAACACGGTAAGCCTGCGTGCTTTGGTCGGAAAGAACTGCCGCTTTCGGCACAAAAATCCCGATATTTCCGCCTTGTCTGATGATTTGCGCCGTCGCAAACATTCCCGAACGCAGCACATTATCATTATTTTCAATCTGCGCTTCAACTGTTGCCGAACGCGAAGCCGGGTCAATCGCCGGATTTACTGCTGTTACCACGCCGCCGAATTTGCGGTCTTTATAAGCGTCAACTTCAATGGCGACGGCGCGTCCGATGGAAACATAAGGAATATCAGCTTCGGCAACCTGCAATTGAACTTTGATTGGATTCGTCCGCAAAATCGTTGCAACCACCGTCGAATTTGAAACATACTCGCCGACGGCAACCGGACGACTGCTGATATAACCCGAAAGCGGAGCGCGAATTATCGTATCGGCAACTGCTTGCTGCGCTGTCGCTAGCTGTGTTCTCTGTGCTTCAACTGCCGATTGTGCGCTTTTAATTGCCTGATTATTTAATTTAGCCGCGTTGACGGCGGCTTGCAGCTGCTCTTTCGCGGCGTTGACCTGCGCCCGCGCCGTGTCGCGCTGCGTGCGGTAAGTTTCGTAAGTAATCATCGCCACGTCGCCCGTTTCAACCAATTCCCGATAACGCTTTTCGTTGGCTTCCGCCTGCCGAAGCAGTGCCACCGCTTGTTCGTAGTTGGCATTTGCACCGCGAACTTCCGGTATCGTGCTGGAATTAAAAGTTCCGTTCGGGTTGAGTCCCAAACGAACTTCGGCTTGGCGGACGGCGGCAATCGCCTGATTGATGTTGGCTTGCGCCTCCCGCACGCGCAGTTTTGCGTCGCTATCGTCAATCCGAGCAATCACGTTGCCCTTTGTAATAAACTGACCAACATTGGCTGAAACCGCCACAACTTTTCCCGCCGCTTTCGATGAAACATCGGAAGTTTCATCAGCGACCAAACTGCCGGATGACTGAATAAAGGCTGGAACTTCCCGCGAAACGGCTTTATCAACCGTAATGGCGACAGATGCTTCCTTGTTTTCGTTTTCTTTGTTACTGCTTTGCTTTTCACCTCCGGCTTGCGACTTGCTGCAGGCAAAAAACATCGCTAAAGCAAGAACGCCAAGCAACAATTTGTAATTTAACCCTTGTTTTTTTAAATAGTTAAACAGCATAAAAGTTTTTGTTTCAGTCAAATTGTATAACGTTAGATTGATAACTTGAAAAATTAGACTGTAAATTTTTGTAAAGTTGTAAATTTTGTCTGATGCGCGAAAGATAGTAAAACCGTTATATTCTTTTCTGTCGGTTTGCGGAAAATGCAGGATAAGATTATAAAATTGAAGTAAATAAATTTTTGAGAGGTGGAAAAAATGCAGGAAATTACCGCAACCGAACTAAAACAAAAGATGGATAATAATGAAGATTTTCAATTGATTGACGTGCGCCAGCCCGACGAATATGCTTTTGCCAAAATCGAAGGCGCGAAACTCATTCCACTTGGTGAAATTATGAAAAGAATGGGCGAAATTGACGAAACCAAAGAAACCATCATTCATTGCAAAATGGGCGGACGAAGCGCGAAAGCTATTGAAGCTATGCAAAAAACAGGCTTTAAAGGCGACTTGAAAAATCTTAAAGGCGGAATTACAGCGTGGTCAAATGAAGTTGATTCAAGCGTTCCGAAATACTGAAATAATGGAAAATGGAAAATGTATTTCTTAAAAGATTTTTTATTGCCTGAAAGGATGTTTCGTTATTAATGAAAAGTTTTAATTTCCCATTTCCCATTTCCCGTTAAATCAATATCATCCGCCATCCGCACAATTTTCATTGCGTCTTGAACTTTTGTCCGGTACGAAAGAACGGGTTTTTCCTTTGCCATAATTTCCAGCCAAACCGGCAGTCGGCGCAATCGCCGTTCCAGCAAAAATCGCTGTAGGAAACGGTTTTCATCGAAAGATATTGAAAACACCGAAGGAGCGAATTGTTTTCGGGAACTTTGCATTTTTCGCCAAAAATCTCAATTTCGATAAGTTTTTCAAACGGCTCAAAAATATCATTGTTCAACATCAATCATTTATCAATTATAAGTTGCCTGATGTCAAATGTTGACTGAAAACTTATAACTGCTAAACTTATTAATGACGGGGAGAATTCTATTATGGCATTAGTAATGTATACAAAACCGGGTTGTCCGTATTGCGATAAAGCCCGCGATTATTATAACGAAAACAATATCGAATTTACTGAATACGACGCGCAGAACAATCTTGAGCGAAAAAAGGAAATGCTCAAATTTTCGGGCGGCGATTTGGTCGTGCCGTGTATTGTCGAAAACGGCGAATACATTCAATCGGGCTGGGGCGACCCACTGCGCGGTTGAACGGTTACGCCTGATTAATCGGCAGTTTGCCGATACTTTTATTTTGGATTTTAGATTTTGGATTTTGGATTAAATTTTCGTTCTGAAATTCCTAATCGTTACACCCATACTTTTCAATTCCGAAGGCAAAAGTTAGAATACCTTTCAGCAATCCAAAATCCAAAATCTAAAATCCAAAATCCGATATGGTTGGCGAGAACATTAACCAATACAAAATTTTAGAAAAAATCGGCGCGGGCGCACAGGGAACTGTTTATAAAGCGCAAGATACAAAACTTGACCGGACGGTTGTCATCAAAGTTCTGCCGCCGGAACTGACCGCAAAAACCGCTAATTTCAAACGCTTTGAGCGCGAAGCTCAACTCTGTTCACAACTCGACCATCCGAATATCTGCACAATTTTTGATTTCCACGAAGACAACGGCGTTTTTTATATTGCGATGCAGTATGTTACGGGCAAAAACGTCCGCCAACTCGTTGACGGTCGTCCGCTTGATTTGAAAAGTGCGTTGAGTATCACCATTCAAGTCTGCGATGCACTTGCTTACACGCATTCACGCGGTATTATTCACCGCGACATCAAAGCGGGAAATATAATGGTAACGGACACCGGACAGGCGAAAATTCTTGATTTTGGTTTGGCAAAACTTCTGCAAGACGAGCCTGCCGCGCATACGACAGGTTTAGACCGCACGGAAATTACCGAACTCGGTGTTCCATACGGCACGGCGACTTATGCCGCGCCCGAACAAGCCAAAGGTGAAAAAACCGACCATCGCGCCGACATTTTTTCAACCGGCGTTTTGCTTTACGAAATGCTGACGGGAATTTGGGCGTTTCAAGGAAAAACCGTTCACGACGTGCGCCACCAAGTCCTTTACGGAACGCCGACACCGGTTGCCGAAATGCGAAGCGAGCCGTTTCCGCCGCGTCTTCAGGAAATTCTTGACAAAGCCCTATCCAAAGCACCGATTGACCGTTATCAGGAAATATCAAAAATGCGCGATGATTTGCGCAGCGTTTTGCAGGAAATTTCGGGGATGCCCGCTTTCCAGAGCGATGTTTTCGCACCGCGCCATCTGGAGGACAATCCGGTTAAACGCGCTTGGAATTGGATAACCGGCAAATCCAGCACAGACAGTTCGTTGCAACGCTCAACTTCCATTTCACTGTCCCCGACATATTCGCCGGAAACGACACTGACCGCCACCGGACAAGAGAAAAAAAGCGTGGCGATTCTGCCGTTTAAAAATTTGAGCCAAGACCCGGCATCTAATTTTTATGAATTTGCTCTAGCCGATGCAGTGATTACGGAACTTGCCGGACTTCGTTCTTTAATCGTGCGTCCTTCATCGGTCATCGCCAAATATCAAGGCAAGGAATTCGACCCGCGTGAAATCGGCAGGGATTTGCGCGTTCACGCCGTTCTGTCAGCAAGTTTTTTGCGGGCGGGCGACAAATTGCGCGTTACGGCGCAGCTGCTTGATGTTTTAACGGGCGATATTTTATGGAGCGACCGGATTGACGCGCAAGGCGAAGATATTCTCGCCCTGCAAGATATTATCGCACAACAAATCCTTGATGGTTTGCGGCTCGAATTGTCGCCCACAGAACAGGAAATACGTGGTCGCCGCGCCACCGAGAATCCGCAGGCTTACGAAGAATTTTTGCGCGGGCGCGATAATTTCGGCAGATTCATTTTCCGCACAGTCGCAAATGAAGACTGCGAAGCGGCAATTGCCAATTTCAAACGCGCCATTGAACTCGACCCGCATTTTGCGCTTGCCTACAGCGGTTTGGGCGCGTGTTATGCCAATCGTGTGTTCAAAGGTATGGGCAATGCTGAAGATTATACTTACGCCGAAGCCGCTTTCAGCAAAGCCTTTATTTATAATCCTGATGTCATCGAAGCGCGGGTTTTGATGGTGTTTATTTATCTTTCACGCGGCGAAAAGAAAAAGGCGCGGGCGGAAATTAAAATTTTGCAGGAACAGTTTCCCAATGAAGCACCGCTTTATTTTGTCAAAGGGACGATGCACCGGCTTGACGGAGAATATGAAAAATCTCTGCGGGCGTGGGAAAAGCTCGTGCGGCTCGACCCGATGGCACTCGTTGTCGCCAGCTACAATCGCGCCCGAATTTTCCTTTACGAAGATAAATACGATGAAGCAATGCGCGAACTCGACAAAGGCGCGGCAATCGAACCGAATCATCCGATGATTAGAATTTTCCGTTCCACTGTACTTTTCTATCGCGGCGATACCGCAGAAGCGATAAAAATGATGGAAGAAGTCTTGCAGGAAAACAAAGAAATGGATGGTATCCGCTCGCTCTACGCGATTTATCTGGGTAATGTCGGAAGATGTGACGAAGCCCGGGCGCAATTGACGGAAGCAGCGCGGGGTTTGGCAAAAGCCGACCACGATATGGCTTATTGGATGACCTCGGCTTGCACGCAAATCGGCGAAATAGATGAAGCATTTTACTGGATGGAACGTGCCATTAAACTCGGCAACGAAAACAAACCGTGGTATGAAAACGACAAACTTCTCGCGCCGCTTCGCCAAGACCCGCGCTTTAACGAACTACTCAATAAAATTGGTGAAAATAATTAAGTGATTGTTTCAGACGCGATTCCGGCTTTGAGCGGAGTGATTCTGTAAAATCAAACTACTATGAACAATGAAGAAACAGTTTTCGCCTGTAATCCTTCGGCTCTCGAAAACCAAATAATCCGTTTTCTGCTGTAAAGAGTTGGGGCGTGCTAGCGAAGAAATCTGAGGTCGTAAATGGGACTGCGCCTCCGAAGTTATCTATCCCGGCTCTCGATACTGTTTGGTTTGTCGAGTAATTGAAGCGGAAGTCATTGACCAGTTTGCTGGTGAAGGGCGAAATGGCACCCAGGGTCAGTGTCCGCGTTATGAAACCGGTATCGAAAAAAGAACTCGCGGCGAGTTGATCCAGCGGCGAGCCGCGAGCAATGGTGTTGCCTTTTGAGTCATTATATCTGCCAAAAATCTGGAGACGGTTATTCACCTGATGGTCAATCCGAATGCTGTATGTATTCAGGTCCGACGGGTCGGAAAATGAAGCGTTGAACGTCGCCGTGTTGGGGTCAAGCGGGTTAACCGGTCCGTTTGGTATGGGATAGGCGTTGAAAAAAGGTCGGAGTGCTGCTGGTGCTGCCGCCCGTGCAGCCAGCGAGGGAACATCCGTCTGGCGGTTTTGGGGTTGACTCAGACGAAGCCCCTCGTATGAAAAAAAGAAAAATGTTCGATCCTTGCCGCTGTAGAGAGCGGGACCGCCTTCGCCAAAACGCGGCAGATAGAGCGGACCGCCGAGAACTCCGCCAAACTGATTCAGTCGCAAAGGCGGTTTCGGCAATCCGAGCTTATTGTTGAAAAAGTCGTTGGCATCCAGCGCGTCGTTGCGGAAATATTCAAAAAGGGTGCCTTCAAACTTGTTCTTTCCTGAGCGGGTGAGGATGGAGATTTGAGCGCCGGGCTGACGACCGAACTCCGCCGCGTAGGTCGAAGTCTGAATGGTGAACTCCTGTAGCGCGTCTACCGAAACCAGGCTGTTGGTGCCGCCCTGCGCGCTAAAAGCGGGGAGCGAGCCTCCTGCCTGTTGCCCGAAATTTGCCCCGGAAGCACCGCCGCGACCGGATCGCTTGGAGCGCACGAACAATTGCCGCCGGTGAAAGTTTTGGCTAAAAACTTGGGCATCAACTTTCAGACTGTTCGCAAAGCCTACAAAGAGCTGGAGGAAAACGGGTTAATAAACATAAAACACGGTGAAGGCACTTTTATTTCATTAACCAACTCAGCCCGACGAGCGAAAATTTCGGGCGGGGATGGAAATTCAACGCAAACGGATATACAAACCGAGTTCGCTAATGCCGCCAGGAAACTTATCGAACAGTATTTGCAACAAGGCTTGGATTTTGCGGAAGCAAAAAAAATTGCGGAAAAATCTTTCGCTGAAATCGAACGCAGCCAGTCTTCTCCGGTAATAATTTTCGCCGAATGTAATCAATTTCAAATCAAACAAATCTCCGAAATTCTTGAAAAAGAGCTAAAACTTGCGGTTAAGCCGATGCGGCTTGAGGACTTAGAGAAGGAAATACCTGTCCTGATGGACGAGGGCAGGAAAATCAATATCGTGACGACCGGTTTTCACGTCAACGAAGTTCGCAACGCCGTCGGCGAAATGCCGATTCAAATTGATATTTTAATTACCAATCTGAATCCTGAAATAAGGCGGCAGCTCGAAACCGTCGGCGAAAAAGGAAAATATAGTTTTATTTGCCGCGACAAAGAGTCTGCCGTTCTTTATAAAGACCTTCTGAAAGCGGAATTGGGATACGAGCAAATTCACCTGACCTCCTGCACTCTGTCGGAAACCGACAAGGTTCAGATTATTCTTAATTCATCGGATGTGCTTTTGTCTGCTCCGTCAGTTTATGAAGAAGTAAGAAAATTAGCTCCATCCAATAGGGCTGTTTATAACGTTTTTGAGCGGGTTGACCCAATGTCGCTCAAGGTAGTTAAAGACAGAATTCTGGGAAACAGCAAATCTTCGATTGCCTATTATCGCAATGCTCTCGGTTAGGTTTGAAAATCTAATCAATTGGATGAATATTGTTTGTCTTGAAACGCCCTTTTTTATTTAAGAATTATAATTTTGATTTTTTGTGGGTGGAGCAACTTAATTTTCGTGAGATTATCCATTTTTGTGCAACACTAGTTAAACGATTAAAACATACTTGTAAAAATCGTAAGAATTTCTGAATTGTTATGCTTCGACTTTTGTTTTGAAACCATATCTTGCAAGCTTGCCCATGATCCTTCGCGCCCAACTTTCGTATCCTTCGTCGGAAGAATGTTTGAGTAAAATTAAGTCTAATGAAGTGTCTTTTGCAAACCTTTTCATTTGCCAATGACCGCTTCCAGCAACGACATTAGATAGAATTGCAGAAACTTTCTGCTCAATATCAATTACTCCCGAGTTGTTTCTGCTATAGCGAATAAAAAGAGTAGAAATTGACCATTTATCGGGGCGGGCAATCTCAATAATATAACAAGGCAACAGGTTGGGTTGCGAGACCTCAATTACAATGCATTTTCTCGGAATACCATTAACTTCACAGAACAGCTTATCGCCGGGAATCTCGGTTGTTGCGGACCCAAAAGTAATATGAGGATATATACTTTTGAGAAAATTAATTGCGAGAATAAAACTTTCGAGTCCCCTGCTTTCCGTTTTGGGTATTTGCAGACTTGAAAACTCAATTGGTTGAATTTCTCCGCCCAAAATCGGTTCATTCGTGCTGACAACTTTACCCGGCTGTTTAATTTTAACATCTGAGCCGGTTGAATTTGTTCTCAATAAACCGCTTGCGGAGATTAAAGACTCGCCCTTTGGTTGACGCTCAAACTTCAGTCTAGAGCGAAATTTTATATTTACTGATATTACTTCAGCTAGAGGCTGATGTGATTCTTGTTTTGCGGAATGACGAAGTTCATCAAGCTCAAAATCGCCTTCATTATCTTTTGTTACGAGTCGGCGATTGCCTTTTTTGTTGTGAATAAATCTCTTTTGCTTGATTGAGGGATGTGAATAAATCACCTTCTCAAAAGGAAAATCAGACAACATAAAACCGGTTATCTGCGTAATAAGATGTGTGTGACCTCTTGAAACGACATTTGCTGTGAGATTGCAGAAACCAATATCCGGCGGTCGAACTTCAATCGGAACTCCCTTCGCCATTGTTGCAACCGGATTATAAGCGGATTGCGCTTGCCTTTGCGCGAGCCTACCGCCTTCTTTACGTTTTTATCTTTGTTATAAAAATAATGAAATTGCGCGTAAGTAGGTTTCTGCTCTTGCGGAACTAAGATAGGTTTTTTAATACCTCTATCCACAATAAAATCTTCGGAGAAAAACTCTTTCAACATTAAATTAAAAGCTGTTTTGAGGCTTGTTTCTTTTGGGTTGTAGTAAAACTGAGAAATGGCGGCGCGAAAAATCTTTTTAATTTTTTCATCTACATTGATGCCTTCACTAATTTCGGCGACGTGACCAAATTTGTATTTTCTGCCGAGCTTTTTGGTCAACTTGCGCTCTTTTCCCGCGCCACCGGAATTTCGATAATCGGGCAACAAGGCATTAATAATTTTTCCGCGTTGCAAAAATTTTCGCCAATACTTATACACAGTTGTCGGAGTAGTATTGTGTTTCCGAGCAGCTTCTTGAACCAGCTTTCCGCGCACTTTTTTGTAGTAAATATCTGGCTCATTTTCCGGCTTTGCCAAATCTTCGATAATCGCCCAAGCCCTGTCCCTGATTTTCTTATCTTTTTCGGTAGCTCATTTTCACTAATAATTCTCGCCCAAGGGTCATCCGAAGCAATGCTTGCAATTTTGTGCTTTATGTCTTCGGCTAAACGCGAATGACGCCGGAATTCCGGCAAACCCTTGTCGGTATGAATATCAATGACAAAAGAAATATCGTTAATATTATCAGCATAAAGCAGACG
>MWZA01000130.1 GCA_002050455.1 Acidobacteria bacterium 5-1
CTTCACGGCAGCGTCGAAAAAGAACTTGACGAGGTTTTCGACCATTCCGAAGCGCAGTTTGTAAATAATAATTTAGCGCAAAAAGTCAACAGTTTGTTTTAAGTTTTCCTGCCGTTTTGCCGATATTTCAATCGCTCGAAAGACTCGCCGCAAAAAATTTTACCGAATCGGTTCGCGCATAATGATATCCGCCGTTTTTCGCGCTAACTGCGCGGCTTCGGCGTTTGAGTTTTTCAGATTTGCAATCTGCATCAAGGCTTCGCCCGTTCTCGATAAAAGCCGAACCAGATCGCCTTCTTCAGCTTTTGTTTCATAAACCAAATTTTCCCAACTCACGCCGTCCGTCCACGTTTCGGCGGTTGCCGCCGCCGAGAAATTCATTTCGGGCGCAGGCTCAACGCTATTTTTCCATTCGACATTTGACACATCGAAAACGATTTCTTCAACTTCGTTTAAAATGTTCAAAAGTTCGTCGGAAAGATAAAGTTCGCCGAAATTTCGGTCTGAATCTGCCGCGAGTGCCGCCATCAAGCCCGCGACTTGTTTCGGTTCGAGTTTTTCAAAAAGCCCGTGCCGCAACGCTTCGCCGACCAGCAAAGGACGGTCAACGCGTAAATCTGCCAGCCATTTTCCGCGTTCCGTAACCTTTTGCGTTTGAAAATCCAAATAGCCG
Source organism: Acidobacteria bacterium 5-1 (assembly GCA_002050455.1). Classification (GTDB taxonomy): domain Bacteria; phylum Acidobacteriota; class Blastocatellia; order Pyrinomonadales; family Pyrinomonadaceae. Next base: position 674 of record MWZA01000130.1, read on the forward strand.
AAATGATGAAGAACTCGTGCGCGATGTTCAAACGGCAGCCAGATTTCGCTTTTCAAAACTTCGATGTCGCGCTCAATTTTTTGCAAAAATTCGGCATCGTCCCAAGTTTCCCACAAAAAACTTATCGCACTCCGTTTGCCACCTTCATTGGCGTTTTTTGGCAGAAAATCTTCGATAAGCCGGCTGATTATTTCAGACGCTTCGTCCGTTTCATCTTTTTTATGAATAGTTTTCGGTTCTTCAAGCGCGGGATTTTTGCCTTCGTGAATCTCGAAGAAAGCCTTTTCAGTCGAATCTTCCTTAATCGGATATTTTTTAGCATAAACGCGGTTGACACGCGGCAGAGCAAATGTCGCGCCTTGCCCGTCATCACGCATTGCGACAACCTTTTCGCCGTGAACATTTATCACCAAAAAGAAACGCTTGCCGCTTCTGCCCTGCGTTACAATTCTGCCGCCAACGACATTTTCTTTCAGCCAACTTTGACGAATCTCGGCGCGGGTCGTCGGTAATTTTTCTTGAAAACGCATTCGCACGCTCGTCAGGCGTTCAAAACCGCGCACATCTGCAATCGAATAATCAAACTCGCTTTTTTCAAATTTGTTTTGCAAATTCTGCAAGCGTCCGTCGCGCTGTTTTTCCAATTTCAAAACCGCTCGCGCCGTGTCCCGAAACGCAAAACTTTTTTCGGCAATCTCGCGCACCTGTGCAAAACCGCCGAAAGCGTCAAGCAGATTTAAAAGAGTTGTGTAAGTGGCGCGAAACTTGCTTTCCAAAGCGTCGGGCGGCGATTTTAGAAGCGTGGCGATGCGCGGCGGATTCTGAAAATTGCTCGGCGCAAGCACGACAAAACCGACGTTATCTTTGCCGCGTCTGCCGGCGCGTCCAGTCATTTGCTGCAATTCGCTTGCTTGCAGAGGTCGCCAACCGTCGTTGCCGCGTGCGTCGGCTTGGCTCAGAACGACCGTTCGCGCCGGAAAATCAACGCCCGCCGCGACCGTCGAGGTCGCAAAAATTGCGTCGAGCAATCCCGCCGACATCATTTTTTCGACAAGCAGTTTCCAAGCCGGAATATGTCCGGCGTGATGCGCGGCAATTCCGGCACTAAGCAGGATTTTACGATGTTTGTGTGATTTTATTTCGGGATTATCTTGGCTGTATTCTTGAAAAATCTCAAAACGCTGCTGCTCTTTTTCGGCGTTTGTCCGCTGCAACCGGTCGGCGGCAACTTCAAGCGCGGCTTCGTCGCAGCGTCTGCGCGTCGGCAAAAAAACAATTGCGGGCAAAAGATTGTAAGAACGCAGTGTTTTAATAAGTTTCGGTGGCGGAATTTCGGGTAGTTTGAATTTCATTTAATTGGCAAATTTCAGCTTAATTGAATGTCATTACTACTTTTCACCTCTCGGCTAATAGCTTAAACTCTTTCTCAAACGAATTTCAAGGACAATTTTTCAACTTTGGAAAATTCTTTTGATAAATTATATGAATTCCTGAGAACTATCTATGTCTTCTGCGCTCAAAGCGGTTTTCTTCCTGCGCGAACTGCTCAATCGCGCGATTAAATTTTCCGTTTTCGTCAAAAAGAGGGAAAAGCTGTTGGTTCGGCGCGAGAAATGCGGCTCTCAATTCAACCGGACGCGAACCGGCGCGATTAATAACGTGAACTTTTCCGCCGCGCACTTCTTCAATCCAACGCGCAAATTCATCGGCATTTCCGACCGTTGCCGAAAGCAAAAGCAGACGGATGCGCGGCGGCGATAAAATTATCGCTTCTTCCCAGACGTGACCGCGTTCTTCGTCGGCAAGATAATGCGCTTCGTCAAGAATGACAAAATCCGCTTTGACCTGTTCGCCTTGTCTTAAAGAATCGAAAAGTTGGTTGCGGTAAATCTCCGTTGTTCCGACAATCAACGGCGCATCGTAATTTTCTTTGCGATCGCCGGTTAAAATCCCGACGTTTTCCGCGCCAAACTCTGCGGAAAATTCCGTGTATTTCGAGTTTGTTAAAGCCTTGAGCGGCGTTGTATACCAAGCACGTTTTCCTTGTTCCAAAAGCCTTCGGATTTCTTCGCGTGCAATCCACGTTTTGCCGCTGCCGGTCGGCGCAGTAACTAAAACGTCTTCAAATTCAATGGCTTCGAGAGCTTCGGTTTGAAATGCATCCGGCACAAACGGGCGCGGTTCGGGCGTTCCGATGCCTTGTAGAAGCCGTTCGACAGATTTAAGCTGGGCGGACGAAAATTTTGCCGAATCGTTTTTTGCGGAACTTTTCTCAGCAAGTTCACGTTTAACTTTTCGTTCTTTACGGCGATTGGTATTTGAGCGGGCGTTTTCCCGATTGCTTCTTTTGTCTTTGCGTGAACGAGCCATAAAAAGCAATGTTAAATGTTTATCAGCGTAAAGTCTATTGCTTTCAATCGGCGGTCGGAAATGGTAAAATCGGAAATGTTTCGCAACGGTTTTTTGCCGTTCGGCATCTATATTTCACGATACGTATTTTTAACTATATTTTCATAAAAATTTATAAGCAGGAATTATGCGAGAACAAGAAAAAGAACTTTTTGAAGATTACGAAATAAAAAGTTGGACTTTCTCACCGCGCCTTTATAAAATTATCGGCACGGCGGCGGCTTTTAATTTACTGGCAATTTTGGTTATCGGACAAGCCAATCTTTTAACGAGAAAAGGCTGCGACAGTCCGTTTGTCAACCGCATCTGCCAAGTTTTGGATACGGTTTATGTCGGCAGCATATTGTTCGGCACGGACACCGAATTTGTCAGTAAAGATTACGAACAAACGGAGTTAGCCGATGCCGACATTACATTTATTGACGTAACAGGCGAAACTCCGCCGCTTACTTATCCCGAAGGTTATTTTGCGCTGGCTAATCCCGAAGAATTTGCGATGATGCAGAATTCGGATTTTATGACGGAAAATTCGATTCCGGGTATTCCGACAAATCCGACTTTTGAAAACAGCACGGATTTGATGAACACGCCGCAGGTTCTGCCGAGTCCGAATGATAATGCGATTAAGGGAACGATTCCCGATTCGCCGTTTTCGTTTGGCACAAATCCGACGATTAAATATCCGCAAGCAAAACGGGTAAGAACTCCAAAACCGCCGAAAGTAAAAAATACTTCGCCAAATGAATTGTCGGATTTAGAAAGCGATGCAACCGCCGAAAATAGAACTGACACCGACGTTAATAAGGACAAAACCGACAAACCGCAAAAACCGATTGAAAGTGATGCGGTAGCGGAAGTTGAAATCAATAAAAAGCCGTTTGAAGATCTGGGCGATGCGTTAAATGACAAACTGGCGAAAAAAGAAGTTGATTTGAGTAAGCCTTTTACGGTTGTTCTCGACGGAACAATAACTGCTGACGGAAAATTAGACTCGAACCCGAAGAAATCGAGATTTATTAAACTCGAAGGCGACAAAGAAATGATCAACGTCGCCAAAGACGCGATTCAAGCCGTCGGCGACAGCGGTTTTCTCGGCTATCTGAAAAATAACGGGATTGACAGAGTAAATTTTACGATGATGCAGGATGATAAACAAATTTATATAATTATCATCTCCGACCAAAAGACATCGGAAAAAGCCGGAACGGTTGCCAGCGGATTTAATACGCTGCTTTCGGGAATTAAATTTGCCGACCAAAATGGTCTGAAAAAGTTGGACGAAAACAGCAAAACTTTAGTAAATAATTCAAAAGTAACCAACGACGGCAAAAATTTTGTGTTAAACTTTACCCTTCCGAAACAGGACGCGCAGAATCTGATAAATCGGAGTTTAAAGGAACGTGCGGAAAAAAAAAACAATCAGCCCGACAATAGCAGCGAAGTTGGTCGAAATTCAAACACAAAAAACGGCTAAATGACAAACCGTAAAAACTACAATTCAATAGCCTTTCTCACAACTCTGAGCGTCTATCTCGGCTTGGTGCTGGTTGGCGGAACTCCGCTTGTTTTGGCGCAAAACTCATCTGTTTCGTTTGAAGAAAGGCTTAATCAAGATAAAGACCTAAGAAGAGTTGTAGAAGAATGCGGGAAGATAAAGCCCCGCATTCAAAGAAAAAGTTATGGAGAAAATGTCGGATTATCTTACACAATTGAAGACTTTATAACCGCTTTAATAGATTTGTCGGCGCATTCTATTTGTCTTGCGCCCAATGGTTTTGCTTTTGATAGTGAAATTAGTTATCCATTTTCTCCTAAATTACTTGCGTCAATTCCGCAGAAACAAAAACCGACATCCACAGGAACTTGGACAAGCGATGTTTTGACCTCTCATATCGAAACATTAGGCAATTCGCTGCCGCATACAAAAAATCGCGGCGATGCTTTTTTTACACTCGATTTTGAACTCGATAAAACAAATCTTTCTTGTATTGCAAAATTTAAGCAGAATTCTAAAGAACAAACTCAACAGACAGCTTTATTGTATGAAAACAGTTTGAAAAGTTGGCAAACTGCTAATCGTAATACGCCCGAAGCCGCTATTTACGAGAATACAAAAATAACTTACGAAAACGACCAAATTTTCATCGTTACACGCCTTCCGCGCGGCTCACTTGATGCGCTTCTTGCCAAAGACGCACAATAAGCGGCGGGAGAAGCGAAAGAAATTCCAACCTTTCCTAAAACAAACTCGCCTAAACTTTAATAATTTTAAATTTTATGAGCTAATAGCGTTTGCTTTTTAGCTCAAATATGAGGATTTTATGGCTGTAAATAGTTTAGTAGATAAATTTTTTAAAAAAGTTCTGGGCAGTAACAGCGACGTTTTCTTGAAAAAGATAAAGCCAGTTGTCGCACAGATTAACGATTTAGAACTGTCAATGCAGAAACTTTCAGATGATGAACTGAAAGCAAAAACGGTTGAGTTCAAAGAAAGAATCGCCAACGCGCTTGACGACATTACGGACAAAGAAATACGACGCAAAAGAGAGCAGGATATTTTGAACGAAATTTTGCCCGAAGCGTTTGCCGTCGTGCGTGAAGCGTCCGTCAGAGTTACGGGAATGCGCCATTTTGACGTGCAGCTTATCGGTGGTATCGCGCTGCATCAAGGCAGAATCGCGGAGATGAGAACGGGTGAAGGTAAAACGCTGGTTTCGACTTTGCCCGCGTATTTGAACGGCTTGACGGGTCGCGGTGTTCATATCGTAACTGTTAATGATTATCTCGCCTTAAGAGATGCGGAATGGATGGGCAAAATCCACACATTTCTCGGCTTGACCGTCGGCTGTATCCAAAATGATATGGACGATTACGAGCGCAAAGTTCAGTATGCCTGTGATATGACCTACGGGACGAACAACGAATTCGGCTTTGATTATCTGCGCGATAATATGAAGTTCGACCCCGAACAACTCGTTCAGCCCGACCATTATTACGCGATTATTGACGAAGTTGACTCGATTTTGATTGACGAAGCGCGAACGCCTTTGATTATTTCGGGCGCGTCGGACGAAGCCACCGATAAATACTATGTCGCCAATGAAATTATTCCGCGTCTGGAACGCGGCGAAAAGAACGAAGAGACCAAAGTTACAACGGGCGATTATCTTTTGGACGAAAAAAATCATTCGGCAGTTTTGACCGAAAAAGGCGTTGAAAAAGCCGAAAAACTGCTCGGTGTTTCCAATCTTTACGACCCGGCGAATATGGAACTTCTGCACTGCGTCGAGCAGGCGTTGAAGGCGCACACGCTTTATAAACGCGACCATCAATACGTCGTGCAGGATGGCGAAGTCATTATCGTTGACGATTTTACTGGTCGTCTGATGCAAGGTCGCCGTTGGTCTGACGGTTTGCATCAAGCCGTCGAAGCCAAAGAAGGCGTGAAAATCGAACGCGAAAATCAAACTTTGGCGACAATCACGCTGCAAAATTATTTCCGAATGTATGAAAAACTTTCGGGAATGACGGGAACGGCGGAAACCGAAGCCGAAGAATTCGGGCAGACTTATGGTTTAGATGTGATTGTTATTCCGACCAATCGCCCGATGATTCGGGAAGATAAATCTGATGTGATTTATCGCACTCTGCCCGAAAAGTGGAATGCGGTTGTCGAAGAAATCAAGGAACGCCACGAAAAAGGTCAGCCGGTTCTTGTCGGAACGGTTTCGGTTGAAAACTCCGAACTTATTTCCGAAAGACTCAAAAAAATCGGCGTTCCGCATAATGTTTTGAACGCCAAATATCACGAGCGCGAAGCCGAAATCGTCGCTCAAGCCGGACGCAAAGGCGCGGTTACAATTGCGACGAATATGGCGGGACGCGGAACGGATATTATTTTGGGCGGAAACCCCGAATTTCTGGCGCGTGAGTTCTTAAAACGTCAGGAAATCAACCCCGATGAAGCTGCGCCCGAACAATTTGAAGAAGAACTAAAAAAGGCAAAACGCATTGTTGACGAAGAACACAAAGAAGTTATCGCGGCGGGCGGTTTGTATATTTTAGCGACGGAACGCCACGAGTCGCGGCGGATTGATAATCAACTTCGCGGACGTTCAGGACGGCAAGGCGACCCGGGCGCGACACGGTTTGCGTTGTCTTTGGAAGACGATTTGATGCGGATTTTTGCGGGCGACAAAGTGCGCTCGATGATGGAATGGCTCGGAATGGAAGAAGGTGTTGCCATCGAATCGAAAACCGTTTCCAAGCAAATCGAACGGGCGCAAAAGGCGGTCGAAGCGCGAAACTTTGAAACCCGCAAGCACGTCTTGAAATACGACGACGTGATGAACAAACAGCGCGGCACGATTTACGGTCTGCGTCGTCAACTGATGATGCAGCCGGAACACCGCGAATATCTGTTGGGCGAAACGGGCATGGCGCGTGATTTACTCGGCGATTTAACCGCGCAATATCTGAATCAACAAGTCGGCGCGAGCGAATGGGACGCTGACACTTACGCGGCGGAAATCGAAAGTATTTACGCGGTTGACCCGGCGGTTGACGCGGGCGTTGACTTTAATAAAATGAATCCGCAGGAAATCGAAGATGCGATTTGGCAAAAGGCGGTTGAAAACTACAACGAGAAGGAAAAACTTGTCGGCGGCGAATCGCTTCGCGCTTACGAGCGTTACATTATGCTCAACATCATTGATTCGCAATGGAAAGACCATCTGCTTTCGATTGACCACGTCAAACAAGGCATCGGTTTAGTCGGCTACGGGCAAAAAGACCCGTTGGTTGAATACAAAAAACAGAGTTTCGATATGTTTCAAGATATGCTTGACCGCATTGACACGAATACAACGCGGTCTTTGTTCAACCTCGAAGTCATCGTCAAAGACGAACAGGAAGAAATCGAACGGCTCGAAAGATTGGAACGCCAACGCGCCAGAAAACAAGCGGCGGGAATGGCGTTCACGGGTGCTTACGCAAGTGCGGCGACGGCGGGCGAAGAAGCCATAAAACATACGCCTTTTGTCCGCGACCAGCCGAAAGTCAAACCAAACCAGCCTTGCTACTGCGGTTCGGGCAAGAAGTTTAAGAAATGCCACGGTGCGGGAGTTTAGAAAGGCGGAGAAAAAGGATAAAGGCGGAAGGTTTTGTTGCTTTTCGTCTTTATTTTGCTTTATTCCGGCGAATACGTTCTTTCACTGTTTCAGCCGTTTCGCTTTTTTTTCGTCAATCGGCGGGTCGGCGAGGGGCAAATCAACAAGTATCGGGCGGTGGTCGGAAATCCGGTCTTCGACGATTTTGTTAACGGCGGCGAGCGTGCATCCGAAATGCGGCGCAAAGCGGTAAGAGCCGTTGCTGTCAGTCGGCTTCGTTAAATCGGCAGGCTTGACAAAAATCCAGTCAAGTTTGTATTTACCAATAAATTTTATCGGGCGATTGACTTGATAAGTGGTAACGAAGCCTTTACCGCCGCGTTCGTTCGAGTTTGAAAGCATTTTACCTTTGCTGCCGATGGAACGCGACGGATTGCCGCGAAAATCAAATGCGCCGCCGTCCGCAAAGCGAAAATTTTTGAGCGTTGTGAAAAACCTTCTTTCGGAATTCGGCACGAAGAATGGAATATGCCGCACGGTCGGGTCAGACTGCTTACGCCAAAAAGTCAATCCATCCAATACAAAGTCTTCAATCATACCGAAGCCGAGCAGGTAACCGATACCTTTTCTAATCCAGTATTGCGGATTGCCATAACGCTTTTTGAATTCTCGTTGGAAAGAAGTTGGCGTTAAATCTTCAGTCGAGGTGTTCATATCGCCCGCTATGACGACCGGATGACGAAGTTCTTTAACCATATCCAGTAATTCATTAAGCTGCTTGACCCGATTTGCGGATTTGGCACGATTTTCCAAGTGTGTCGCGGCAATCGTAACGCGCCCGCTTGGCAACCGCGCGTCGGCAATGTCGGCAAGTAATGTTGTGCGCCCGCCGCGCCTGACTTCGCGCAAAGTTTCTTCCAAAAAAACTTTGTTAGCGATTTCCCTTCTGCCTTTTTCCAGCCAATTCGTGCCTTTTTTCTCGCTCTGATACCAATCGTAAGGCTGATGCTTGAACGGCACAAGACGGACGTTTTCCAATGGAAAGCGGCTGAGAATGGCAATGCCGTGCAAACCTTTGTAATGCGCCGGGTCAACCTTGATGAGATTTAAGACTTCGTTTTCACCCGCGTCCGCGTGCGCCGGTTCTTGGCTCAAATGGACGGGACTCAGTTCGACGAACTGCACACCGAAGGCGTAATTCATTTTCAAACGGGCGGCTAAATCGGCGGCGATGTGGCGATAATCCGTGCGCTTCATTCCCCAATCAATTTCGTTGAGAACGATGACATCAGCCGTACGCAGCATTGCGGCTTGCTCCAATACTTTGCGTCGTTCTTTACTTTCTGGCGGAAACTTTTCCTTATCCAATAAGGCGGTGAACCGCGCTTCACTGCCAAACGCCGCTTCGATTGCCTTGTATTCCAATCCGCGCTCAACGTTCCATTGGACGACACGCAAAAACTCGCCGAGTTGCGGAGATTGCGAAAAGCGCAAAGGCGTTGTGCTCGCGTACGAATTGTCCACAATCGGAGTCGTCAGTAAGCGATTGAGTTTGCTTTCGAGCGTTTGAGGAATAATTTCCTGCTCGTAAAGCGTCGTCAATTCTGCGTAAGTAAAAAAGTCAGGAACGGATTGTTGTGCGCTCGCCGGTGTATAGAGCCAAAACGTCACCAGCAAAAGCAAAAAGATGCTCGTCCGACAATTTTTATAGAACTTATTCACCATAAATTCAATGCAACTCTTTTACTATATTTGACAGTAAATCCAACACTTAGAAGATTAAACCACAATTAGCGCAACGGCAAGCAGTTGGCGAGAAAGCGAGAAAATTTACGCTTTTTGTCCACAACCTACCAAAAGTCAAATCAAATAATCCGTGATTTTGCGGTTCGGGCAGGACGTATAAGAAATGCCGCGGAGCGGGCGTTTAAAAAAGTGAAAAGATAATGGGAAAAGGCGAAAGTTTGAACAGGAATAGAATGTTGATTAATAAGATTTATGAGGATTGTTTAAGATTTTGCACAAAATTACCGTAACTAATCTTAAATAATCCTCAATTATCAAAGTCTGATTTTTTGGTTTCAAGTATCATCGCCGTAACTTAGGTTATTTTATAAAATCAGTCATTTATTTTCCAGTAATTTCCGTGAAAATAGATTAGCGGGTAGCCGTCGGAAACGTGAGATTGTTCGATTTGACCGACAAAAATTGTATGGTCGCCGTTATCGTGGGAGTTGACGAGGCGGCATTCCAGATTTGCTAAAGTATCTTTCAAAATCGGAACGCCGTTGCCGCTTTCGTAAAATTCAATGCCGGCGAATTTATCGGGAAGATAAGAGGCGAATTGGTCGGAGTAATGTTGTTGGCTTTCGCGCAGGATATTGACGGCGAAGAATTCATTTTCTTTAAATGTGTGATGGCTTCCCGCCGCTTTTTCGATGCAAACCAAAATAAGCGGCGGTTCGAGTGATACGGAACAAAACGCGCTGACGGTTATACCGTGCGGATTTCCCTTTGCGTCTTTGGCTGTTACCACCGTTACGCCGCTCGCAAAACGTCCGAGCGCGGCGCGAAATTCGTCTTTACTTATTGGCATTAAATTACTAAATAATTTATTTTCCGCAGAAAAGATTAAAAAGAATTGAGAGGATAATACAGCAATCTTTCTCAGTTACAGAGAACATTTTAACGCAAAGATACGGAGATTTATAGCTGTGCAGAGAAAGATTAATGGAAGGGAAACGCAAAACGCCGCAACTAAAATCTATATACAAATCTTTCTATCTTTCCGTTAATTTACTAAAAAGTTTTACTTTGCTTTCTGCACGAGCGGCAAGCCGAGCAATTGTCCTTTATAAACGAAGTAAATTTTGTTTTCCTTTTCGTCCACCCACAAATCCATACTGTCAAATGAAATCTGCGGAATTTTCAGCAGCGGTTTGAAACTGAAAGTTTTGGCATTATAAGTTCCGACCTGAGTTTGACTTTTCTCTGCGTCGGGAATCGCCGCCCAAAATTCGTCCACATTGGCAGTCGGCTGAAGCGGGCGAAAGGTTTGTTGTGCCAACGGGCGAATCTCGCCTTTTGCCGCCTGCATATTTCCCGTTTCGGCATCGAGCAGAAAGTAATCGCCGCGTTTTACCGATTCTTCTACGTATTCATAATCATAAGCACCCGCTAAAACCAAAACTTTGTTCATTGAAGGAATAAAGGCAACGGCATTTAATCTTGGATAATCTTTGAGTTTAATCTTAAATTCTTTATTGGTCAGCAGGTTGACACGCACCAGAGCGATGCCTTCGTCTTCCTCGCTGTATTTCGTAACCACCGCCCAGCGTCCGTTCGGCGTTACTACCGGCTGGTCGTAAAATCCGCTTAGAATTCTGGTTATTTGCCCGCGGCTCTTTTTATACAAACCTTCGTTGTCCGTCCTGATTTCAAAATTCGGCGTTCTCGCTTTCCATTGTTCGTTTGTCGCTGTTACCGGAGAACCGTCGCGCACCGGCAGATACTCGATTTGCGGCGGTTGAGCGACAAGACCTTCGAGCTTATCTTTCCCGACTTGATACCACGCAAAATTTTCAAATTCTCTCTGCGCTCGGCGTTTTTGGCGTGTCTCTTCTAATTTTTCATAATCCTCATCATCGCTTTCCGCATCAGATGCGTCCTGCCTCTGCAGTTCTTTATCAATTTGTTTCCGCCGTTCCGTATCGTCAAGCAGCACGCGGAAATCATCGCCGTCTTTCCAGAGCGTTTGCGCCTGCAGATTTTTGTCGGCAAACAGAATTTCCAAACCCGCAATGTCTTTTTCCAGCCAATAATGCAGTTTCGCGGGCGGTTTTCGCATCTCGGCAAATATCCGGTCGAGTTCGGCAAAGAAATTCGGCAGTCGCTCGCTTCGCATAAAAATACGCCGTCCGCCTTGCCGACCAAGCATCAAAAGTTCCTTGCTCTCGCAGCCTTCGCAATAAGACAAAAACGGCGCAAGTTCATTGATTCTCTGCGAAGCCAGATAACCTTTGATATTATTAAATTCCGCTTCGGTCAATGTCCGTTCATTGTAACGCGCTTCATCTTCCTCCCAACTGAAAATTGCTTTGTTCTTATAAATTCGGATAAAATTACCGTCGTAAGCGTAAATGCCCAAAAGTTCCTGATTTTCTTTGACTTCGCTCTGCAGTTTCTTTTCGGTTTCTTTAAATTTTCCATAACCTTCATAAATCAGATAATCCGGCGAAAAGGCAAAGGAATCATTGACACTCGCAAAAAGTTCACCCAAAAAATTACTTACGACGGCAGGAGCATCGCCCGGCATAAAAGCGACAGTTGCGCCGAGAATTTTGGCTTCGTTCGGATGCAGTGCAAACACCAACGCCTGTGCTTCGGGCGAATCTTCCGATTCAAGATAGCGTTCCGCCGCGAGCGTGAGCAATTTGTTCGGACTTGAAAGATTTTCCGCAACTTTCCGAATCGGCAGACGAGCGCGAATCAACCGCGCACAACCGAGCATCACCGTTTTACTTTCGGCACTATTGCCTGCCAGAATCGCGTCATATTCGTTGTTGTTTTCCAGCAGACACGCCGCAATGCCGAGTGCCGTCGGATTGCCGCCGCTACGCAGGTCATAAACTTCACTGGATTGTTTTTCGCGCAATTCTTTCCGCAAACTCAAGAGTTTGACAATAGCGTTTATGTCCGCTTTACCGTTTTTCAAATCTCTCAGCATCAGCGTATTAACTCCCGCGCCTTGCCAATTTTGCATAATTCTTCGCAAGGCGAGAGCAAGCGGCGGCTGTTTCGTGTCCAACTCGGTGATGCGCTCAACCAAAGCCGCGACCAGCGCGTCGCTTACTTCAGAAGCGGAAATCAAATGACTTCCCAACATATATTTCGTGTCTGACGGATTATATGAGCGCGGCATATTCACATAATCTTTTCTTATCATATTCGCATTTGCCATACTCGGCGGTGGCGGCGCGTCCACTATTATACCTGACTTCATTCTCATATTTGATGACCTATTCATATTTGCCATCGTTGCTGCTTCAGACAGATTTATGTTTTTGGCAACAATTTCCAGTGCTTCGATTTGTTCGGAAACGGTAAATCCATTACTTGCCAGCAACGCCTGGACGACATTGCTGCGCTGCCAATTTTCAACCTCTGGCAAAATTAAACGCAAAGCCGGAACTGCCCGCATATCTTTTTGCATTGCAAGCGCGGAAATTGCCGCATCACGAAAAGGATAAGAATCTTCTTTTGAGATGGAATCAACCACTATATTGGAGTTGATTACTACAACCGACGACATATTGGAGTTTGCATTCATCGAAGTCGAAACTTTGCGGGTTTCTTTTTCATTTAAAACAGCAATCAAACCCGGCACGCTTTCGGGCAGCGTAAAATTTCGCAGTGCCGTAACCAATTGTCGTCTTTCGTTACTGACTTCTTTCGCCCAATTTGGATTTTCCAGCCATGGCAATAAAGCCTTGACGACTTCGGGATTTTTTTCGTCTAAAAATGTAATGAGATTACGCACCGCCGCGTTGCGAACCGCCGGATTATTGCTTTTGACGAGTTCGAGCATTTTTTCGATGTATTTTTCAGGCGGCGAATAATACATCAGCGTCGTCAAACCGGTGTAGCTTTGTCCGTTCACCCGAAGATCGGCGAGTGTTTCGTCTTCGAGCAGAGAAAAATACCAATCGTCGCGTCCCTTAAAATCCGGCGTGTGACTCAGCGCGTCCATCGCTAAATCGCGTATTCCGTTTGTCGCTGATTTATTTTCAACCGTTGCTTTTAACTCGTCGCGGTATCTTTCTATGTCGTTGGCGGAATCTGTTTCAAGCGCGTGTTGATACAAAGCCCAACTTGCCAAAACCTGCGAAACAGGTTGATTTTTATCGCCATACAATCGGTCAATAATTGGGCGTGCTTTTTCCCAATCAACTTTTGCTAATGCAAGCAAAGCCTCTTGATTTGTTACATACTCATTCGCATCGCCGACTTGCTGCGCCATTTTTAAAAGATCGTCGCTGAAATAATTGCTGTGATAAGTCAGCCATTGCTTAATCCGTTCTAACTGATAATTCTCGTCATCATCGTTGGCAAGTTCGCGGTCATATATTCGTTTGACGAAATCTGCAGCTTCCGGTTTGTCGGGTAAAATATTGAGAAAATTAACGAGATTTTCAGGTTTTTTCTCAATCTCGGCAAACATTCTTTCCAGACTTCCGTCCGAAGGTTTGACGTTATAGCCCAACTGTTTGTAAGACTCGTTTTGAGATTTCCAATAATCAAGCAAATCCTCAATCGGCGCGTCGTCTTTCGGCGGATTGTTTTTTTTGTAAAAGTCATCCTTCGTCCGTCGTTTGTAATTATTTTCAACCAAAGGGTTTGGCGGCGGCGGCGCGGGCAAATTGAGCAAGTCGGAAGCGACACTGTTTTGTGCTTGCGAAACCTGTATAGAAACGAATGTTCCGAAAACTATTAAAGTAACAAACAGGCATAAGGTTATCAGTAAGTTTCTCATACAAAATCAAACTCCGAGGCTTGGATAAAAAGTCTGGATATCAACCAAAAACAAAAGATATTACCTAAGCGAATGTTTCCATCAATGCAGTCTTTTATTAATTGTTGTTTATTTAGGATGTTCTTTCTAATTTATGTTTAATCTTCAATTAACTTGATAGCTTATTTAACGCAAAAAAGCAATAAAATTCTTTCCCAAATACTTATATTGGCAGAATATATTTGGTGCTTACACTTAAATCCTCAACCTTCTGAATTTTGAAGAATTACATTTCTTTGCTGTGCTGATTCAAACAATAATACCAAAACAAAAAAGGTTGGTTTGGTATTACTGAAAAATAGTGAATAGTGAACAATAAACAATGAATAGTTTTTTTTTGTCGTCCGCCCAAGCTATTAGCTGTTCGCTATTAACTATTCACTATTTTTCGGCAAAAAGTTTAACTAACCAACCTAATTTGTTTCCGTATAAGTTGCTTCCGGCACAAACAAAGAAAAGTCTTGCAAGTGATTTACACATTTGCAAGACTTTTCTTTGTTTGTGTTTAGTAATTAAACCGAAGCGGTCTTCGCATCGTCTTTTTTGGTGCGTTTCAGCCCGCCGATTTGCACCAGGCTTTCACCTTTGATTTCGTTTTTCTCCAACACCATTTGCTGATAGAGTTTCCGCATCATCTGCATTTCTTCGGCGGCGGTTTTCGGTCCTTCCATTTCCGGTTTGTTCGGGCGTTCCAAATCAACCGGATTCAACTTCAAACCGTGGTCGGTAGTGTCAAGTTCAACTTCTTTGCCGCGGGCAAAAATCTCGTGTCGTCCATTGTCTTTATACCATTGTGCAACCGTCGCATTTTGGTGCATATGTTCGATAATGTTTCTCCAACCGATTCCCGTATTATACGCACAAAAGGAAATTTCGCCTTCCTGTGTTCCGTAAGGAATGATACACATTTCGGTGCGGCGGAAGTCGTAATTAAACAAATCCTGAAACCACATTCCCGCGATAAACAGGAAGTTCCAAGGATCTTGACGGCGTTTTTCGATGTCTTCAATCGTCCGCGTTCCGTCAACTTTTCCGTAATCTTTTCCGCTCAGACCAAATGATTTGTCAAATTTTTTCAAAATTCCGCCCAGAGTTAAACTCTTCGGTGCGCCGTAAGGATTATAATTTTTAAGCAGTGCCATTCCCATCATAAAGTTTGAAAACCACTTTCCGCGTGCGGTGTCAGTGATATGTTTCATATCTTCGACAAGATTCGGAATGTGCAAAAATTCAGGAACCGGAGCCATTTCCTTCGTGTCTTTATTTATCATTACGGCAGTTCCGACACCGCAGTTCGGATGACAGCCGCAGGAAACTTGTCCCCAATCTTTTTGATGTCAAACTTCGCGCTATCAACAACTTGCATGAAGCTGGCGTTGATATTG
>MWZA01000187.1 GCA_002050455.1 Acidobacteria bacterium 5-1
CCGCCGACCATTTTTATGGAACCGCCGCGCATTACCAATCAAACGAATTGGGAGAATTCTGAGCCGAAATCGGTAACGTCAACAGTATGCGGATGGCTAATCGAAGCCGCCGACATTGCCTCGCGTTCAAACCGTGCAATCGCTTCGCCTTCCTGCAAATCATCGCTGCTTAAAATATCCTGACGGACGGTTTTGACGGCGACGCGGCGCGTTCCCAAATTTTCGTCCTTTGCCAGATAAACTTGTCCCATCGCACCGCGACCAAGCCGTTTTTCGAGCAAATAACGATTAGCCAAAAGTCTGCCGCCGGGCAAACTCAATCGCGTCTGCGCCTTGTCCTGCGGACAGTAATTTATATTGTCTTCGTAGCAAACTTCACATTTTGGGCATTCTTTCATTCTCTTTCTATTTTCTCTATTTATTGGACATTTACCAACTTATGAACGTAAAAAAGTTTTACTTTATTGCAGTTAAATCCGTTTTTGGACTTTATTTTCCTATCTTGCTATAATCTGTTTCGTTAAGTTTATTGGGTCGTTAGCTCAGTTGGTAGAGCAGCGGACTCTTGTTCATTGAAATAGGAGCTTCTATTGGAAACAATAGAATGAAAATGCGGCTGTATGCTGGAAAACCCTGAGAGCTTTAAGTACGCACGTCCATCGTAAAAATCTTAAAGATTGGGCAATCAGCAGGCAACTCTTGAAATATTTTTGTCAAGAAAGCCCTCAGAGACTATACGCCGCACACCCAAACAGAAAATGCTGTGGGTGATGAGATAGTCCAGACTACAACGTTAAAATTTTTAGCGGCTGGTGAAAGCCAGTGTGGTAGGTAATCCGCGGGTCGCAGGTTCAAAACCTGCACGACCCACCAATAATATAAAAAGACAAGTTTTAAGCAGACTTGTCTTTTTTAGTTTTTCAGACTTTTTCATAAACTTTCGCGTCTAAAAATTTGAGCGTGAAAAATTTCCCGTTCAGAGGCGCGTTTGATAAACTTCTCGTGCAAGTTTTATTCAGCAACACGAGTAATGACAGCAAATTTAACCGATGAGCAGTTAGTCGAGTTGGCGGTCAAGGAAAATCCTGATGCTTTCGGCGAAATCGTAAAAAGATGGGAGCGAAAGATATTCGCGCTCTGTTTCGGTATGCTGTCGCGGGAAGACGAAGCCAAAGACGCGACGCAGGAAACTTTTATCGCCGCTTATCGAAATTTGAGCAAGTTTCGCGGCGATGCAAAGGTTTCATCGTGGTTACATCGCATCGCCGTTAATCAGTGTTTGACAACCAAACGCCGCGCCAAAACTCGTTCGGAAGATTTTTTGGACGATGAAACCCACGCCGATGAAAAGGTTTTTGTTGCGCCTGCGCATTTAACGCCATCGAAAACGACGGAACAGAGTGAACGGCTGCAATTGGTTCGGCAAGCGGTAGTTTCATTGCCCGCAGATTTGCGGCAAATTATCGTGATGAAGGAATTTGAAGAGATGACGTTTCAAGAAATTTCCGACACGCTTGAGTTGCCTTTAAGCACGGTCAAAAGCCGTCTTTACACTGCTTTGAAACAACTTCGTTCCAAATTGAAAAAAGTTTCGATGGAAATTGTTTAAAGAGTTTGTTTGAAAAAATTATGTTAAATACTAATCAACAAAATTCTTCTTGCGCTTTTGCTGAGCAGATAGTTTCGTATCTTTACGGCGAAGCAAACAGCCGGGAAAAAACCAAGTTTGAAGCACATCTGAAAAATTGTCCCGGCTGCGCCGACGAACTCGCGGGCTTCGGTTTTGTTCGTTCTTCGGTTCAGAAATGGCACAAGGAATTTTTACAATTGGAAACTCCGGTGATGGAATTTCCGCTTCATCAATCGCCTGAAACAATTGTAACTGTAACGAATAAACGCTCGTGGTTTGCCGAGCTGCGCCAGCTTTTTACGCTTTCTCCGACGTGGGCGACAGCAGCCACGGCATTTGCGGTATTGGCGGTTTGTGTCGGTTTAGCTTTGGTTGGACTTAATTTTATTAATAAAACTGATGTGGCGGAAAACAAAGACAACCTGCCCGAAAAATCAATTTCCTATCCGGCAATTGAAAAGAAAACCGAACAACCGCAGGAAATAAATATTTCAGAGGAAACCGCGAAACAAAATTCGCCCGATAAAATATCCAAACCATTTGAAGAAAAATCGGAAATTGAAAACACGCCGCGAGTTGCGCCGAAAAATTCAATTGCCAAAGTTTTAAATAAAACAAAACGTGCGCCAAAGAATGAAACAGTCGCGCAGAATTCTAATAATTTGAAAGCCGTTCGTAAAGTAAAAGATATTAATAACATCAATAAAACAGCTGTCGCTAAAAACCGGCAAGTGCCGAAGTTGACTGAATTTGATGAAGTGGAAGACAATTCTTTGCGGCTTTCAGACCTGATGGCAGAGGTTGAGAATGAATAATTTTGTTAAGATGATGAAAATGAAAAAATTAAATTTCCTGAGTTTTATTTTTGCGGGTTTGTTGTTAGCCGGATCATTTACGGCGGTCAAAGCGCAGAATGAAATGCCGCCGCCGGACGCGCCTAACCAAAAATTTGACGCGCCGCAGCGTCCGAAATTAATGGCACAACTTGGTTTAACTCAAGAGCAAATCAGACAAATTCGACAAATCAATCAGGAAAAGAAACCGCAAATACGCGAAGCGCAAGAGCGTTTGCGCGAAGCAAATCGTAATCTTGACCAAGCAATTTACGCCGATGCTGCCAACGACGCGGAAATTCAAACGCGATTAAAAGAACTGCAATCAGCTCACGCCGAAGTGATAAAAATTAAGTCGGCGACGGAGTTGGCGGTGCGTAAAATTTTAACGCCCGAACAACTCGCAAAATTCCGCGATGTGCGCCGCCAATTTATGGAAAGAAAAGCGGATTTTCAAAACCGAAGGAAAAATCGCCGGAATAATGCGCCATTCCGTCCGATGAATAATCGCCAACGTCCGCCTCGTCAAAACAATTAAATTGGTTTGTTCCATCCGTAATTGGTTATTTCAGCTGATTTTTATAAAGAATCGGCTTTTTTTTGTTTGTTGTTTTTCTTAGTTCGTTGTAACCTTTTATTGCTAAAATAAAAACCACGAATGAATCCGCTCAAAAAATTTTTATTTGAATTGCAGGAAATTACCACTCTGATTGTCCATGCTTTTATTGGTCTTTTCAAAAAACCGTATTATTTGGTGGATTTGGTAAAACAGATGGACATTATCGGCGTTGGCTCGCTGCCGATTGTTCTGCTGACCGGTTTTTTTACCGGCGGTGTTTTGATTTTGCAAACCTTTCCGACTCTGGCTTATTACGGCATCCAGAACGAAGCCGGAAGATCGGTTTCGACTTCGCTGATTCGTGAACTCGGACCGGTTTTGTCAGCTCTGATGGTTTCCGGGCGCATCGGTTCGGCGATTTCCGCCGAACTCGGTTCAATGGTCGTATCACAGCAAATTGACGCGATGCGCGCGCTCGGCACTGACCCGAACCGCAAACTCGTCGCCCCGCGTATTCTGGCACTTGTTTTAATGCTGCCGTTTCTAACGGTCGCTGCCGATATTTTTGGAATCATCGGCGGTGGAATTGTCGCTTCGGGGCTTTTTAATCAAAGTTTCGATACTTTTTTAACGTCCGTCAGAAACGGCATTACCATTGAAGATATTATCGGCGGACTAATTAAACCTTTATTTTTCGGGCTAATTATTGGAAGTATTTCCTGTCATAAAGGATTAAGTACAACCGGCGGCACGGTCGGAGTCGGACGTTCAACTACCAGCGCGGTCGTTCTTTCTTCGATTGTCGTTATCATTTTTGACTTCTTTTTATCAAAAGCAATACAAACAATTCTCGACGTTAAACCGATTTAAAACTATTTGGACAAAAAATTATGCTTTCTCCGCAAACTGAAGAACCGATTTTAACCGAAGAAATCATCGAAGAAGAACTAGAACCGACGGATTTAGAAGAAGCGGTTGATAATGTCGAGCGTGCCGTTCCGGCAATCGAGTTCCGCGATGTTTATCTCGCGTTTGACGACAAAATTATTCTTGACGGCGTAAGTTTTACGGTTCGGCGCGGTGAAACAAAGGTTATTTTAGGTCGCAGCGGCGGCGGAAAATCAACGACTATTCGCCTGATTTTAGGACTTTTAAAACCCGATGCGGGACAAATTTTGATTGACGGCGAAGACATTACCGATTACAGTGAGGTGGAAATGATGGAGGTTCGCAAAAAAATCGGGATGGTTTTCCAGGAAGGCGCACTTTTTGATTCGCTTTCTGTTTATGATAATGTAGCTTATCGCCTTCACGAACAGAGAGTTGACGAAGAGGAAGTTGAAAAGGAAGTGCGCCGGATGTTGAAATTTGTTGACCTTGAAGACGCGATTGACAAAATGCCGGCGGAACTTTCGGGCGGAATGCGACGGCGCGTCGGAATTGCCCGCGCACTGGTCGGCGACCCGCAAATCGTCATGTTTGACGAGCCGACGGCAGGACTCGACCCGCCGACGGCACGGACAATCTGCGAACTGGCGATAAAATTGCGCGATTTGGAAGACGTTTCTTCGATTTTTGTTACGCACGAGATGAAAAACGTCGAATATCTTTCTTCCGAACATGCCACCGTCAACGAAGAGGGCGAAGTCGTTTTTGAAATGGAAGGCGAGGAACTGTGTTTGATAAACACCGAAATTATTATGCTCCGCGAAGGTAAAATAATTTTTAGCGGAAAGGATGAGGAACTGCTTGCATCTAAAAATCCGTATATTCAAAAATTTATGCGCGGAAAATGAATTCAACTCCTGATTCCAAATTCCAGATTTGAAACAAGAATCTGGAATCTGGAATCTGGAATCTGGAATCTGGAATTTAAAACTATGCCACCAACCGAAAGAAAATTAGGATTCAGTCAATTGCGGGTCGGAATTTTTGTGCTTTTCGGACTCGCGGTTCTAGCGTTCTTAATCCTGAACGCAACGGGCGATTTTAACCCGTTTGAGAAAACGATGAGTTTGAAAGCGCGTTTTGCCAGTGCCGACGGATTGCGCGAAGGCGCGGATGTGCAGCTTGCCGGTGTTCATATCGGTAAAGTTGATGCTGTCAGATTGCTGCCGCCCGACAGCCCTGACGATGCCAAAATCGAAGCAATTATGACGATAAATCAAACGCTTGACGGCAAACCGATTACCGACCGAATTCGCACTGATTCAACGGCTCAGTTAGTTGCGACCAGCATTTTGGCAAACGACAAAATGATAAACATTACTCCCGGAACGGCAAAAGGTTCGGCGGTTACTGAAAATAATGTGCTTGATTCGACTTCGGCAATGTCAATCAACCAACTGACGCAAACCGGCAACGAACTTTTACAGCAAATTAACAAACTTGCCATTCCGACCAACGAAATTCTTAACAAAGCCAATCAGGGCGAAGGCACGCTCGGACGAGTTATTAACGACGAATCGCTTTATAAAAATCTTGATTCGGCGGTTGCTGAAACCAGAACAACGGTTGTCAAACTTCAAACCACGCTCGATAAAGTCAATAGCGGCAGCGGCAGTGCCGGAAAATTATTAAACGACCCGGAACTTTACAATAGTTTAAACCGCACAGTTGAACAACTTGAAAGCATATCCAAAGATTTACGTGCCGGACGCGGGTCGGCGGGGAAATTCTTGACTAATGACGAACTCTATAATGAAACCCGCGCGGCAGTCCGTGATTTGCGTGAATCGGTCAACAACATCAAACCCGCGTTAGAACAAATCAATCGCATCGCCGCTGATGTTAATTCAATCACAACTGATTTGAATGAAGGCAAAGGAACAGCCGGAAAATTGTTAAAAGACGAACAGCTTTACAACGATGCCCGCGATTCTTTGGCAAAATTTAATTCAACCGCCGCCAAATTAGATGTTTTAATCAGCGACACGCAAAGCGGCAAAGGCACAATCGGAAAACTTTTGACCGATGAAACGCTTTATAACAACCTCAATCAGACAACTTCCAACATCAACCAAATCACAACAGAAGGCACAAAGCTGATTTATGATTTCCGTCAAAATCCAAAAAAATATCTAACGATTAAGTTTGAACTTTTCTAACAATTTATCATTGTCAGACGGAAACAATTTAGAACTGTAGAGATAAGACCGCCCGCTTGCGGCAGGCGGTTCTGACCTGTATATCCAAACTGAACCGCTCTAAGTTTTATTGTTCCTTAGCTTTAGCTTTCTCTTCGCTCAAAATTGATTTGCGAGAAAGTTTGATTTTGTTTCCTTCTTTGCCGATGCACTTGACCAAAATTTGTTGTCCTTCTTTTAGTTCGTCGCGGACATCGCGGATGCGTCTATCGGAAATTTCCGAAATATGCAGAAGTCCGTCAACACCTGGAAAGATTTCGACAAACGCACCGAAATCAACAATCCGATTGACTGTTCCCATATAGGTTTCGCCAATCTCGGCTTCGGCGGTCAGTGCGCGGATGCGTTCAACCGCTGCTTGCGCCGCGTCGCCGTCGGCTGTCGCAATAAGAACCGTTCCGTCGTCGGCAATATCAATTTTCGCGCCCGTTTCTTCCGTAATCGAGCGAATAATCTTACCGCCCGGTCCGATGACATCGCGGATTTTATCAGGATGAATTTGGATGGTGATAATTCTCGGCGCAAACGGTGAAATTTCTTCGCGTGGTTCGGCAATCGCCTGTTTCATAATTTCCAAAATATGAAGCCGACCTTTTCGCGCTTGTTCGAGTGCTTCCTGCAAAATCATCGCGTTAATTCCGGCGACTTTAATGTCCATTTGCAAAGCGGTAATGCCTTCGCTCGTGCCGGTTACCTTAAAATCCATATCGCCATAGTGGTCTTCCGCGCCCGCGATGTCTGATAAAATTGCGTAACGATTGCCTTCCATCACCAAGCCCATCGCCATGCCCGCAACCGCGCGTTTAAGTGGAACGCCGGCATCCATCATCGAAAGACAGCCGCCGCAAACCGAAGCCATCGAAGACGAACCGTTTGATTCGGTAATGTCGGAAACGATACGGATTGTGTAGGGAAAATCACTTTCATCGGGCAAAACCGATTCGAGTGCGCGACGCGCCAGATTTCCGTGTCCGATTTCCCGTCGGCTGGTGCCGCCGAAACGTCCGACTTCGCCAACCGAATACTGCGGAAAATTGTAGTGAAGCATAAACCGTCGTTTAAGTTCGCCTTTTTCCAAGTCATCCATATACTGCTCATCGGGTTTTGTTCCCAGTGTGGACGTAGCAATCGCCTGTGTTTCGCCGCGAGTAAAAAGTGCTGAACCGTGTGTTCGCGGCAGCCAGCCGACTTCGCAGGAAATCGGGCGGATTTCCGAAAATTTGCGTCCATCGGGACGACGACGATTGCCCAACATATCTTCACGAAAGATTTTTTCTTTTAGATGATTGAAAATCCTTCCTGCCATGGCGCGTTTTTCCGCGTCATCTTCCGGATAACTTTCAACTACTTCTTTTTTCAATTCGTCAATCGCCGCATAACTCGTCAACTTATTCTTACCCGTTGTATCCATTGCTTCACGCAGTTTGTCCGAATATTTCTTTTCAATTTCTTTGACGAGTTTTTCATCGAGTTTTGGCACTTCAAAATTGCGCTTTTTGATGTCCAACGCTTTGAACAATTCCTTTTGCCAAAGACACAAACGTTTGATTTCTTTATGCGCGAGCATCATTGCTTCAAGCATAATTTGTTCCGAAACTTCATTGGCTTCGGCTTCGACCATTACAATCGCTTCTTCCGTTCCCGCGACAATTAAATTCAGCAGCGAATCACGTCTTTCGTCATATGTCGGATTGACAATATATTTTCCGTCAACCAAACCGATACGAACACCCGCAACCGGAGTTTCAAACGGAATGTCCGACAGATACAGCGCACAAGACGCGCCCGTAATCGTTATTACATCAGGGTCATTATCGGTATCAGCCGAAATCACCGAGCCGATAATTTGCGTTTCATAGCGATAGCCTTCGGGGAAAAGCGGTCTGATCGGACGGTCAATCAAACGGCAGGTTAAAACTTCCTTTTCGTTGGGACGACCTTCACGGCGGAAATAATTTCCTGGAATGCGCCCCGCAGAATAACTCGATTCACGATATTCGACCGTCAGCGGAAAAAAATCTAATCCTTCTTTTGGTGAAGTGGAACTGACGGCGGCAACTAAGACCATTGTATCGCCATATCGGATGACAACTGCTCCATCTGCTTGTTTG
This sequence comes from Acidobacteria bacterium 5-1, assembly GCA_002050455.1. Lineage (GTDB taxonomy): Bacteria > Acidobacteriota > Blastocatellia > Pyrinomonadales > Pyrinomonadaceae. The sequence continues at coordinate 8,280 of MWZA01000187.1, forward strand.
GCGATCTTTCCGGTTTCGACGGATAATTCTTTATCGCCCAATTTTATTGATTCTTTTAAGTATTTTCTTTGTGACATATTTTTCCTCATTAATCGTTAATAGAGATTGATTTTTGTTTGAATCGTTTTTCTAAATCCAACATTTATTTGATAATACCTATTGACGATTTTCTAAACAAAAAGCGACAGTTGCTATGCCGTGAAGCTCTGTCGCCTTTGGATATTTAATTTATTTAACGATTCTCATTTGTCTGTGGTTTTACGCTGTCACGTTCAGCAACCTCAGCAAATTCTTCGAGAGAATCGTCTTGTTTTTGACTCGAAGCAGCCATAAACAATGGATAACTGATAGTGGAGAACGGATAGTTAAATCAAATTTAACTGAACTATCCACTTTCCACTATTAGTTATTCACTATTCTTACCTTCTCAGTCCTAACTTCTCAATAATCGTGTGATATTCGCTAATATCCTGACGCTTGAGATAATCAAGTAGTTTTCTTCTCTGCGAAACCATTTTTAATAAGCCTCGACGCGAGTGATTGTCTTTTTTATGCACTTTAAAATGCTCGGTTAATTCATTGATACGCTGCGTCAAAAGCGCAATCTGCACCTGCGACGAGCCTGTATCGTTTGTGTGTGTTTTGTAGTCGTTAACTATATTTTCTTTTACTTGTTTTGCTGTTGCCATAACTTGTTAAAAATAGTCTCTCCTTTTACGCAGTCGGAACCGCGAAAACTTAGTGAATAACTGATAACTGAAAGTGAACACTTGGTTTATTATTCGTTAGATATTATCCACTATTCATTATTAACTATCAACTGTTAGTTGACAAAAACTCCTCCATGAACTTAGTTGAAAAATCACCTTTTTGAAATTTTTCATCGTTCATAATTTTGAGATGCAGCGGAATCGTGGTTTTTATTCCTTCGACGACCATCATTTCAAGTGCGCGTTTCATCCGTCCGATAGCAAGTTTGCGTGTTCGGGCGTGGACAATCAGTTTTGCAATCATCGAATCATAATACGGCGGCACAACATAACCCGGATAAACCGCCGTGTCAACTCTCACGCCCGGTCCGCCCGGAATGTTGAACGCTGTGATGCGCCCCGGCGACGGCGTAAATTTTTCGGGGTCTTCGGCGTTGATGCGGCATTCGATTGAATGCCCGACAATCAGTAAATCGTCTTGCGTATAACCGAGTTCTTCGCCTTCGGCAATGCGGATTTGATTTCGCACGATGTCGGCAAGTGTAACCATTTCCGTTACCGGATGCTCGACCTGTATGCGCGTGTTCATTTCCATAAAATAGAAACTGCCGTCTTCGTCGAGCAAAAACTCAAAAGTTCCAGCGTTTGAATAACCAATTTCCTGACACGCCTTGACCGCAATCGCGCCCATTTGTTCGCGCTGTTCCGGCGTAATAATAGGCGAGGGTGCTTCTTCCAATAACTTTTGGTGTCGCCGCTGAATTGTACATTCGCGTTCGCCGAGATGAATACAATTGCCGTATTCATCGGCTAAAATCTGAATTTCAATATGGCGCGGACGCTCGATATATCTTTCAATATAAACGCTTCCGTTCTTAAAAGCCGCGAGTGCTTCAGCTTGCGCAGTTTCAAGCTGCGCTGGTAATTCTTCTTTTTTGCGGACAATTCGCATTCCGCGCCCGCCGCCGCCCGCCGCCGCTTTGATAATTATCGGAAACCCAATTTCTTTGGCTAACTTTATCGCTTCGACCGCACTTTCAATCGGTTCGGGACTTCCGGGAAGAATCGGGACGCCCGCCGCTTTCATCGTCCGTCGCGCTTCGACTTTATCGCCCATCATTCCGATAATATGCGGCGTGGGACCTATAAATTTAATATTGCAGTCTTCGCATACCTTCGCAAAAGTTTTTGATTCCGCCAAAAACCCGTAACCCGGATGAATTGCATCAACATTCGTAATTTCCGCCGCGCTGATAATAGAAGGAATATTCAAATAACTCTGCGCGGAGGGCGGTGGACCGATGCAGACGGCTTCGTCGGCGTATCGGACGTGAAGCGCGTCTTTGTCGGCTTCGGAGTGGACGGCAACCGTGCGAATACCCATTTCTTTGCACGTCCAGATTATCCGGCAGGCAATCTCGCCGCGGTTGGCGATTAAAATTTTGCGAAACTCGCGTTTTTTCATCGTAACGAGTTCAAGGTTCAAAGTTTAAGGTTCAAGGTTAGGCTTTGACCAATAAACTTTGAACTTTGAACTTTGAACCTTGAACTATTTTCTAATTCCGAAAAGCGGCTGACCGTATTCGACCGGCTGACCGTTTTCGACATAAATTTTAACGACTTCGCCCGCAACTTCCGCTTGAATTTCATTCATCAATTTCATCGCTTCGATTATACACACCGTCATTTCAGGCGTAACCGTGCTGCCGAGCTTAACATACGGCTCTTTGTCGGGTGCGGATGCGCTGTAAAAAGTTCCGACAATCTCTGAAATTATTATATGCAAATCTTCGTCAATCGCCGTTTCCGCCGAAACTGGTTCGGTTTTAACTTCGGATTTGTTTTGAACGGCTGGTGCGGGCGCGTAAGGTTGAACGGCTTGAACGATTTGCGGCGCGGGATTCTTGCTCAAGCGAACGCGAATATTCGCGTTTTCAAATTCAAAATCGGTAAATCCGTGTTCGTCAACCAGACTGGCGAGTTCATAAAGTTCATCCATATTCAGCGAAGGCTCGGACACTTGGCTCGTTTTTTTCGGTGCAGTTTTCTTACTGCTTCCTCGAGTTTGCCCTTTAATTTCTTCTTTCGCTTTTGCTGAACTTTCGCTCATTTTAAGTTTGCTCCTTGTGCTTTACCTCGGCTGATAGTTCGCGGGCGTTATCTACCAATTCGATAACCGCCATTTCCGCATTGTCGCCGCTTCGCCGTCCAAGCCGCATTATCCGCGTATAACCGCCGTTACGGTCTTTGTAACGCACACCGAGTTCACCAAAAAGACGTTGGACAGCTTTGACACCCGCCGTTCTTTCGATTTTGTCTTTTGGCTCGCCTTTTTTTCCGCGAAAACGGCTTTGTTCGGTTTTAAAATTGTGGTTTCCGGCGTGGAAAAATCCAGCCGCTTGCCGACGCAGATGAACTTCCTGCACTTTTGCTTGGTCGCCGCTCAAGTTTTGCGCTTTCCGCGCTAACGTAATAGCTTTTTCGATAAACGGACGTAGTTCCTTTGCTTTCGTAACGGTCGTAATGATATATTCGTTTTCCGCGTTGATTAAGGAAGTTGCCATATTACGCAGCATCGAAATCCGATGCTCCGTCGTTCTTCCTAACTTACGATGTGCTTTTAAATGTCGCATAATATAAGTTCAAAGTTCAAAGTTTAATGTTCAAAGTTGAAGCCGACAATTACGATCTTGAACTTTGAACATTAAACTTTGAACTTAATTTCTATCCTAAACTCCGCCCGCCCGAACCCGGAATCGGATTTCCCTGTTCATCAAAATCCATCCCGAAGTCGAGTCCCATTCCGTGTAGGAGGTCTTTGATTTCCGTTAAAGATTTTTTACCAAAATTCTTGGTGTGAAGCATGTTGTCTTCACTTCGACGAATCAAATCACGAATCGTGCGAATGTCAGCGTTTTTCAAACAATTATAAGAACGCACGGAAAGTTCGAGTTCATCAACCGAACGGTCAAGCAAATCATTACGCAAAAGCGGCGGACGCGCAATGTCTTCAAATTTGAAATCTTCTTCCTCTTCTTCAAAATTGATGAAAATTGTCATATGGTCTTTGACAAGTTTTGCCGCCAAACCAATAGAATCATCAGGTTTAACTGAGCCGTCCGTCCAGACTTCAATCGTCAATTTATCGAATTCGGTATTTGAGCCTTGCCGCGTTTTATCTACACTGTAATTAACCTTTTTAATCGGTGTATGCACCGAGTCAATTGGAATATAACCGACTGAAAGGTCTTCGTCGTTATTGAATTCGGCGGAAACATAACCGCGCCCCGATTTCAAACGCATTTCAACATTCAAATCGCCGCCCGCGCTGATGGTTGCAATGTGAATGCTGTCATCAAGAATTTCAACGTCGCCGTCGGCTTCAATGTCAGCACTAGTAACTTCACCTGCGCCTTTTTTGTTGATGGTCAATGTTTTCGATTCACTATTGCCGTGCAGTTTAAACGGAACTTGCTTAAGATTCAAAATGACATCGGTGGCATCTTCGACTACGCCTTTGATCGACGAAAATTCATGTTCGACGCCTTCGATTTTAACAGCAGTAATCGCCGCGCCCTCGATTGAAGACAAGAGTGCGCGTCGTAAGCTGTTGCCGATAGTCGTGCCGAAACCGCGTTCAAAAGGCTGCGCGTAAAATTTTCCGTAGCGTCCGGTTAAAGTTTCGGATTCGACGTTCAAACGACTCGGTATCTGGAAACCATTCCACTGATTGTTTTGTGTCATATTCTTTTTTAAAAGTTCCAAGTTCCAAGTAAAGTCATTTGACTTGAAACTTGAAACCTCAGTAATTACTTGCTGTAAAGTTCAACAATTAATTGTTCGTTAATGGTTGCGTCAATATCATCACGGGTTGGAAGAGCCGAAATCGAAACACTCAAATTCTCAGCACCAGCTGAAATCCAATTCGGACGACCACGCCCGACGGCAGTTTGCCATGCACCTTCAACATGAACATTTTTACCGCTTTTTTCTTTAACGCTGATAATATCGCCAACTTTCACCTGGAAAGAAGAAATATCAACCTTGCGTCCATTGACTTCTATGTGTCCGTGATTGACAAGTTGACGCGCCTGACGGCGAGAAGTTGAAAAACCCGCACGATAAACGACGTTATCAAGCCGACGCTCTAACATAAAGAGCAGATTTTCACCCGTTACCCCTTTTTGTCGGAGAGCTTTGTCGAAATAATTGCGGAATTGTTTTTCAAGCACAAAATAAATGCGCTTAACTTTTTGTTTTTCCCGAAGCTGCTGTCCGTAACCGGATAATTGCTTGCGTCTCGCCGCACCGTGTTGTCCCGGCGGATTTGTACCGCGCTTTTCAATCGCACACGACGGTTTATAACAACGATCGCCCTTTAAAAATAATTTTCCACCTTCGCGGCGGCACAAACGGCACACCGCATCTCTATATCTAGCCATATAATTTTTTGCTTCCAGCCAAGTGATTCTAGATTTTGGATTTTGGATTTTGGATTTTATGAATCCATTGTCCGTAAAGCCTAAATCAAACCACACTGTTTTTGACGGAAAAGTTTACAGACAATTTGTAATTGCCCTTCGTCCTTTCGATAATTTATTAAAATTTCAAACTTAACCGATTTAGAATCCAAAATCCAAAATCTAAAATCCAAAATCGTTAAACTCTTCTTTTTTTCGGCGGACGACATCCGTTATGCGGAATCGGTGTCGTATCACGAATTGAAGTAACGCGAATTCCCGCGTTGTTAATTGCACGGATTGCCGATTCACGTCCGCCGCCCGGACCTTTAACGCGCACTTCTGCTTCACGCATTCCAACTTCAGATGCTTTGCGAGCAGCTTCCGAAGCGGCTTGCTGCGCCGCAAACGGCGTTCCTTTGCGCGAACCTCTGAAACCACGCGCTCCCGATGAAGATTGCGCGACCAAGTTTCCTTCCGTGTCGGTAATCGAAATCAGCGTGTTATTAAACGATGCCGCTATGAAAACAATTCCAACGGGAATATTTTTCTTTTCTTTCTTGCGAAAAGTTTTTTTCTTTGTAGTTGCTTTTGCCATAATTCAGTTATCAGTTATCAGTTACCAGTTACCAGTTATCAGTAAATTGTGTTTTGATAACTGTTGACTGATAACTGATAACTGTTATTATTTCTTGCCCGGTGCTTTCTTCTTCGCTACGGCAGCTTTGCGCGGACCTTTTCGAGTCCGGGCGTTGGTGCTGGTGCGCTGTCCGCGAACCGGCAGACCGCGACGATGGCGCAGCCCTCGATAGCAGCCAATATCCATCAAACGCTTCACGTCCATTTGCATACGCTTTCGCAAATCACCTTCAATATCGCCTTGAGCATCAAGAAGCGCACGAATTTTGGTCAATTCGTCTTCGCTCAAATCTTTGATTTTTGAATCAACATTTATATCGGCTTCATTCAAAATCGCGGTTGCCCGCGGTTTGCCGATGCCGTAAATATAAGTCAAACCAATCTGCGCCCTTTTATTGGGCGGTAAATCTACTCCTGCTACACGAGCCATAATTCTCCTAATTTTGGGTTTTAGATTTTGGATTTACGCTAAAATAGTTGAATTCTTCAATCCGAAATCCAAAATAAATTAGCCTTGCCGTTGTTTGTGCTTTGGATTTTCGCAAATTACGCGGACAACGCCTTTTCTATGAATAACTTTGCATTTATCGCACATTTTCTTGACTGATGGACGAACTTTCATAATTTTTCACCTCGCCTGTTACTTGTAGCGATAAGTAATTCGCCCGCGACTTAAATCGTATGGCGAAAGTTCAACTAAAACTTTATCGCCGGGCAATATACGAATAAAATTTTTCCGCATTTTGCCGGAGATATGCGCTAAAACTTGATGCTGGTTGTTTTCAAGTTCAACCTTAAACATCGCGTTCGGCAAAGTTTCAAGGACGGTAGCCGTCACTTCTATCGCTTCTTCTTTTGACATAATTACAGAGCCAAATCCTAACGAGTTGACAAACTGCTAATGTTACCGTTTTTTGTCAAACTTTTCAAGTTAAGCCGACACGGTTTCTGACTTTGTTTGTTTTAGCTGCGTTTTTTGCTCTTTCGTCAAAGTTAGAATCTCAGGACCTTCCGCCGTTACCGCAACCGTGTGTTCGGCGTGTGCGCTCGGTTTGCCGTCCGAAGTTATGACCGTCCATTTGTCCGCCAAAGTTTTTGTTTCTTCGCTGCCGAGATTTAACATCGGCTCAAGCGCGAAGGTATAACCCACCCGGATTTTCTCCTTTGTCCCGGCTCTGCCGTAATTGGCGATTTGCGGTGCTTCGTGCATTGCGCGTCCGATGCCGTGTCCGGTGTAATCGCGCACTATGCCATAACCGTATTTTTCAGCGTGCGCCTGAATTGCCGCGCTGATATCGCCGACTCTTTTATTTGGATAACACTGCTCGATTCCGATTTCCAGACATTCTTCAGTTACGCAAATCAATTGTTTGATTTCATCGCTGATTTCACCGACGGGAATTGTAGTCGCCGTATCTCCGACAAAACCGTTATACGTCGCCGCCATATCGAGCGAAACAATATCGCCTTCTTCGAGCGGAGTGTCGTTTGAAAAGCCGTGAACAACCGCTTCATTTACCGAAGCGCAAATTGCAAATGGAAAACCGTGATAGCCGATAAAGGTTGGAACTGCGCCAAATTGCCGGATCATTTTATCGGCAACTCCATTAAGTTCCAGCGTCGTAATTCCCGGCTCAACCATTTTCCGCAAAGTTTCACGAACTTCGGCAATCAGCTCGCCGACTTCGCGCATCCTGTCTAAATCTTTTCTCGACTTGGCGATAATCATTCTCTTTCCTAATAAAATTTGGCTGAATTTGCTGATGAAACCGTCAATTTTTGAGTCTTCAAACAC
>MWZA01000141.1 GCA_002050455.1 Acidobacteria bacterium 5-1
GTTTTCAAGTCCGCAAGTTTCAGCGAAAGATTTTGCTAACTCAGACCCGACGATATAAACTTCCGTGCCGAGTTCGATTGCCGAATAATCAAAATCGGGATGAACCGTAATTCCCAAATTTGCGGGCAAAGTCCAAGGCGTTGTCGTCCAGATAACGACGAAAACATTTTTTCCGCCGAGTTTTTTGTCAATCAATTTCGCATCCGACACAAGCGGAAATTTGACATACACCGAAGGCGAAGTATGCTCTTTGTATTCGACTTCGGCTTCCGCCAACGCCGTTTGGTCGTGAACGCACCAATAAACGGGGCGCAAACCTTTATAAATATAACCGCGTTCAAGAAACGTGCCGAAAAGTCGTGCCGTTTCTGATTCGTATTCATTCGACATCGTCAGATACGGATTTTCCCACTCGCCGAAAACGCCGAGCCGCATAAAATCGCGCGTCTGTCCGTCCATCGCTTTTGAAGCGTGTTCACGGCACAGACGACGAAATGTCGAAACCGGCAAATCGTTTTTGTTTTTTCCTTTTTCCGCAAGTTTTTTCTCGACATAAGTTTCAATCGGAAGCCCGTGGCAATCGTAGCCGGGAACAAATGGCGCATCAAATCCCATCATCGAACGTGATTTGACGACGAAATCTTTTAAGATTTTATTGAGCGCAGTTCCAAGATGAATATCGGAATTCGCATACGGCGGACCGTCGTGCAGGATGAATTTTTCCGCGCCGCGCCGCGCTTTAAGAATCATCTCGTAAAGCCGCATTTCATTCCATTTTTTCAGACGCGCCGGTTCTGATTGTTCAAGATTTGCTTTCTGCGAAAAAGCGGTTTTCGGTAAATTAACGGTTTTCTTCAGTTCTAAAGTTTCAGTCATATGTTAGTTGTCAGTCGTCGGTTGTCAGTTTGCAGCAACAAACGATAAGTTATAAAAATTTATAAAAATGAAATTTTAGCATTTATCGGATAAAAAATCCGAAATCCGAAATCTAAAATCCAAAATAGAAAAAGTCCCAAGCCGTTTTTGACTTGGGACTTCTTTTTTCAAGTAAAAATTTACCTTTGGTTTTTAAAGAGCAAAGTCCCGGTTAGTAATAATGCTGATTATGTCGAAAATAAATCTCATAAAATCTTTCCTTTATATTTATGCCGACATTTTGCGTTTTAGTCAATCAATTGCTTCACTCTTGCTTGCACCGTTTCCTGAATCTCGCGCAGATTTTCTTCCGAATCGGCTTCAAAGCGCAAAACAAGAATCGCCTGCGTGTTGGAAGCGCGAACCAAACCCCAGCCGTTTTCAAATAAAATTCTCGCGCCGTCAATCGTGATAACTTCGTTGCTGCTGGAAAATTCGTCTGCAATGCGCCGCACGACGGCGAATTTCTTTTCATCGGCGCAATCAACGCGCAGTTCGGGCGTGGAAAATGTTTTAGGCAAATCAGAAAGCAATTCGGATAAAGTTTTATCTGTTTTCGATAATATTTCTAAAACTCTCGCGCCCGCGTAAGTTGCATCGTCAAAACCGTAAAACCGGTCGGCAAAGAAAATATGCCCGCTCATTTCTCCGGCAAGCGCGGCACCGGTTTCCTTCATTTTTGCTTTTATCAAAGAATGTCCGGCTTTCCACATCAAAGGTTTGCCGCCGTGTTTTTCGATGTCGTCAAAAAGATTTTGCGAGCATTTTACTTCGGCAATAATTGTTGCGCCTCGATTTTCCTTCAAAATTTCACGCGACAGCAGCACCATCAGTTCGTCGCCCCAAATGATTCTTCCATTCTCGTCAACCACGCCGATTCGGTCGCCGTCGCCGTCAAATGCAATTCCCAAATCTGCATTATTTTCTGTAACCGCTTGAATTGCGTCCTGCAGATTTTCCGTGACAGTTGGGTCAGGATGATGATTGGGAAAGTTAGAATCGGGTTCGGTAAAAAGTTTAACCAATTTAATGCCAAGAGCTTCATAAATCGGCACCGCCGTTACGCCGCCCATTCCGTTTCCGCCGTCCACAACCGCTTTTAACTGACGTTTGCCGAGATTTATTTTTGATAAAATATCGTTTTCATAGTCTGCCAGAACTTCGATTTCTTCTGCTGAGCCTTCGCCTTTGGTAAAATTTCCCGAAAGCGCAATTTTTTTGATTTCTTGAATTTGCGAGCCGAAAAGCGTAGATTTTCCCAGACAAATCTTAAAACCGTTGTAGTCGGACGGATTATGCGAGCCGGTAATCATTACGCCGCCGTCAACTTGCTTTGTAAAAACCGCGTAATAAAGCACCGGCGTTGGAACTTTGCCAATCAAAACCGCGTCGCAGCCGGTTGCGTTAAAACCTTTGACCAGCAAATCTCGAAAACGCGGCGAACTCTCCCGCGCATCATAGCCGATGGCAATGCGCTGTGCGCCGTTTTGCCTAAAAAAAGTGCCGATTGCGCGTCCCAAAACCGCAACGGTTTCGTCCGTCAAGTCGCGTCCGACAATGCCGCGTATGTCATACTCTCTAAAAATATTTTGATTCATAAAATTTGTTTAATGGTAAATGGTAAGTGGTAAATGGTAAATGGTGAATCGTTAAAATAAATTTCAAGTTTAAATAAAGTGCAGAAATATCTGTTTTCTATCTCAATTTACCATTTACCACTTACCATTTACCATTAACGATTTACGAGGTTTTTGCTATACTGCCGATTTAAGTTCGGGCAACAGAGAGTTGCTCGACGGCATCGAAACTTCCGTTAGGTTCAGAAATTCAAACGCAATTTGGTTATGAAAAAATTATTTCGTCTTTTTTATACCGCAGGTTTATTTTTTGCTTTCGGTTTAGCGGTTTCGGCGCAAACGCCGCGCACCAGCCCGACTCCGCCCGCCGGTAATGATACAGGTCCAATCAAAACTTTTGAGGTGCGTCTGCCCGTTACGGTGGTTGAAAAAAAGAAAAAGAAGGATTTGGTTTCGGGTTTAATGCGCGGAGATTTTGCTGTTTTTGAAGACGGCGTTCAGCAGGAAGTTACGTTTTTTACCGATGCAAAAAATAATCCGCCCGTTTATGTCGGCGTTTTGATGGATACATCGCCTTCGACGGCGGGAAAAATGAAATTTTCCAAAGAAGCGGCGAAAAATTTTATCTATACAGTTACGCGCCTGCGTAAAGATAAAGCTGCGTTTATGACTTTTGATAACGAAGTTACTTTGCGGCAGGACTTTACCGATAAACTGGATTTACTTGACAAAGCCGTTGATAAGGTGAAAAAGGTTGGTTCGCAAACCGCGCTTTATGATGCCGTTTGGCAGTTTTCCGATGAGAAACTCAGAAATGCGCCTGGCAGACGGGTGATTGTGATTATTACCGACGGCGACGATACTTTTAGCCGCGCCGATATAAAAGACGCGATAGACATTGCCCAACGCACCGAAACAACGATTTTCGGCATCTCAACCAAAGCCGGATTTTTAGGAACGGTGCCGGGCGTTGAAGCCGGAACGGTCAAGGATAAAGGCGACAAATATCTCACGCAGCTGAGCGAAGCAACCGGCGGCGAAGCGTTTTTCACCGGCGATATGTTTGAACTTGAAAAGGCTTTTAAGAAAATTTCTGAAGAACTTAGCGGGCAATACATCATCACTTATCGTCCGGCAAACCAAAATTACGACGGCAGAGAACGAAAGGTCGAAGTTCGCTTTACCGATAAAGTCAAAGAAGACAAATACAAAATTCGCACGAAGACGAGTTACCGCGCGGTTAAAGACGATTTGAGATAAGTTTGTGGAGTTAATATGAAAAGTTACGGAAAATTTGCAGTTTTATTGTTTATCTTTTTATTTGTCGGCGTTGCGCTGTTTGGTTTAAATCATTCAAACGCGCAGCAGATGCCGCCAAATCCCTCCGCGCAAAAAAGCGTTTCGACCAGCCCAACTCCGCCGATTAAGGAAGAAGACGAAGTTATCAATATTGATACAGAAGTCGTTAATGTTCTGTTCACCGCGCAGGACAAAAGCCGCCGTTTGCTCACAAATCTAAAGCAAGAAGACATTCGATTGATAGAAGACGGACAGCCGCAGGAAATTACATATTTCGGGCGACAGATTGATTTGCCGCTTTCGCTGGCGATTTTAATTGATACAAGCGCGTCGCAGGAACGCACTTTGCCCGAAGAAAAAGACGCGGCAAAATCGTTTATTCAATCGGTGGTGCGACCTGCCAAAGACGAAGTTTCGATAATTTCATTTACGGGCGAATCAACGCTTGAACAAGGAATGACAAATAATATTGGGCGGTTAAGCCGGGCGGTTGACCGCGTGCAGTTTGTGCCGCCTTCGGGTTATATCGGCGGCGGAGTTGTCGCGGGCGGAACGCCGCCAATTTCCGGCAGAAATCAAATGACGCAGGGTTCGACGGCAATTTGGGACGCGATTTGGGTAACGTCGGAAGAAGTTCTGAAACCCGCGCCGGACAAAACGCGCCGCGCCATTATTTTGCTGACCGACGGCGTTAACACTTACGGAACAAAAAAATTAGATGATGCCGTGCAAGCGGCTTTGCGAAGTGAAGCGATAATTTATTCAATCGGCATCGGCGACAATTTTTATGACGGTGTTGACGAAGGCGCATTAAAAAAAATCTCCGAAAGAACGGGCGGACGCGCCTTTTTTCCACGTGATGAAGCAGAACTGCGCCAAGCCTTCCGGCAAATTCAGGAAGAAATGCGCTCGCAATATCTGATTGCTTATGAACCGGTCAACCAGAAACGCGACGGCTCATACCGCAAAATCGAAATCCAGCTTACCAATCCCGAACTAGCCAAACAAAAAATCGCGCTGACGCACCGGCAGGGTTATTTTGCGAAAACCAATACTAAAAAATAATTGCTTTATTAATCAAATTCACTTTCACAAGTTTTATTCACCAAATAGAAACAATCGCGCTTTCGTCAAATTCTATTGATTCTCCGTCTGGCAAAATGTGAATAATCCGCGCCGCGCCTTTTGCTTTTAATAACGGCGACAGCATTCCGACGCGATGACAATTTGCCTGCGGCGTTTTGTGTTTCGTCAAAGGCTGCGATTCCGAACACATAATCGCCGTCCGCACTTCGGCTGATAATTCTAAAATTCTTTCAATTCCGCTTGCCAAATCTTCCGGTTTAGCAACAGTTTTGCCGCCGCATTCGGGAAGATGCTCATAACCGATTCCGTTTTCGCGCAAATTTCCCGACAAAACCGCGCCATTAAACTGCACCCAACGCGAACGCGCCGCACTCCGCACATCGCACAGAAAAGCAATTTCGTATTTTTGAAGAAGTGCGAGAAAATCACGCCACGCGTGCCGCCCGTGTCCAATTGTGTAAACAGTAATTGAATCGGATTTCATTATCTGAATAATTTGGCAGTTGTGTTGATTTTTTCGTAAATAATAATGAGACTTAATGTTGTTCTAATTATAATAAATAACACCTTATAAGTTTGTATATATTCTATACCTATTCCACAATACCTAGGTTCAAAAGCCTTTAATACAAAAGGAGTTTTTTTAGAATCTTTATCCAGAACTAAGGATAATTTCTCCGCCTTTGAGTTCTAAGTCAGGTTCAATACCTTTTTTTATCTTTTCAAGATTTACAACAATTATACCTTCGACGGCTTCCGAACCTGACAAGCATTTGAATACTTGAATATTTTTAATTGAAGCGGTTCGTGTAATCCCGCCAACTATTGCTAAAGACATAGTAATAGTAAAGGATGGTTTTGTGACCTTGACAATTTGGGGAGCAAAAACTTCTCCTGCCACAAGAACTTCATCATCGGCAACGGAAAGAGCAGCATTTTTCAATTCAATACAAATACTATTTTCTTGCTGCGCTTCTTGAGCCTCAATATTAAAAAAGCCGAAAATAAATAAAAATATCCAAACAAACAATGTGAAACGAAAATTTATTACTTTCATAAAATTTATCTTACATTAAGTTCAATGATGTTTCTCTAATTTCTTCAACTGCATTGGGATTTTCCAAAGCCGATAAATCGCCAGCGTCTTCACCGAGATAGGCAAGACGAATCACGCAGCGCATTATTTTTGCGCTCTCACATTTTCGGTAAGGCAGGAACGCGAATAAAATCCTGTCCGTGGGCAAAGACTTGTTCCGATTCCTTGCCGACAGTTATTCTTCAAGACGGTCAAGTTCAATATCGTTCCAAGATGCCGGGTCGTCGAGCGATTCGAGATGCGTGAACACAATTGTTCCGGCGACTGCGCGGCGAATGTCGGCTTCGATTTGCTCAAGCAATTGATGTCCGTGGTGAACCGTCCAATTGCCGGGAACAAGAATGTGAACACTGACAAACTGCCGCATTCCCGATTGTCTGGTTCGCAGAGCGTGATATTCGATTTTTTCTTGCTGAACATAACGGTCAAGAACTGCGCAAATTGATTGCTGTTTTGGCTCGGAAACCGCCGTGTCCATTAAGCCGAGTGCCGAACGTCGCGTCAACTGAATTCCCGTCCAAATGATGTTGGCGGCAACAAGAAGCGCAATAATCGGGTCAAGAAAATACCAATCAGTGGCGGCGACGGCGGCAATTCCGATAACAACTCCGATTGATGTCCAAACGTCGGTCATCAAATGCTGTCCGTCGGCTTCGAGTATGATTGAGTGATGTTTTTTGCCAATGCGAATTAAAATTCGGGCGACGATAAGATTGATTATTGTTGCCAGAAGCGACAATATCAGCCCAATACCTATTTTTTCAATCGGCTGCGGAGCAAGCAAGCGAACACCTGCTGTCCAGCCGATGCTGACGGCGGCAATTAAAATCAACAGTCCTTCAATTCCGCTGGCAAAATATTCGGCTTTATCATGTCCGAAAGCGTGGTCGTCGTCCGGCGGTCGCGCCGCCAAACTAAGCATCAGTAAGGCGATAATCGCCGCAACGAGGTTTATCACCGACTCCAGCGCATCAGACAGCAAACCTACTGAATCGGTGAGAAAATATGCCGTCATTTTCAGGCTAATCGTTAAGACCGCCGCCAAAATAGACAGCCAAGCAAAGCGTTTGAGGTTTTCTCGTTTCATCAATTGTGTCATCGAAACTAAACTAAAGTTATACTTTTAGAATAACCAAAAAATGTCTTTAGCCTTTTTTGTGCTGCTGAATTTCCTCAACCGCATTCGGATTTTCGAGTGCCGACAAATCGCCCGCGTCTTCGCCCAAATACGCCGCGCGAATCACATGGTGCGATAATTTTTTGTCCGGTTTTTGATATACGGACATTTTCACTCGATTGGCATTACAGGAACTATACAATTGCAGCTTCTGATGGTGATTGTCCGAGTTTGCGTTTGACCGCAAATGCCGCAGCCGTCGTCAACGCCTGCCGTAATCGTATAAGTGCCGGGAGCAATACCCGTCAAATTCCAAGAAACATTCGAGCCTTGTCCGACAATGCGACCGCCCGAGACCGTGTAGTAATACATAACGACATCTTTTTCCGGGTCAACTGCCGTGGTTGTAACTTTAATGGTCGTATTATCGTCGCAAGCCATACCTTCTTGCGAAACTTGCCCGCTCGGACAGGACGCGGCAACTTCCGTCTGACTCAACGTCAAATCAGTTACATCGGGGGGTTTATTATCTTCATCTAAAGGAGGACGTTTGCAGGGCTTACTGCAATCGGTTTGCCGTGGTTCTACGGTTGGGGACGGTTCTAATGAACCGATTACAGATTTATTGGAAACTGGTTTTGGAAATCCATATAAATAAAACAAACAAGCTATGGAAAACAGCAAAATCAATAAAAACCGTATAAGCATAGTTTTTCTCCAAAAAGAAAATACAAAATTTGAAATATGTCGGAAGTAGGACGTTTATATAATGTGTTGAAGATAAAAGTCAATTATTTCCCGAACCTTTCAATTTCCTCAACCGCGTTCGGATTTTCCAGCGCCGACAAATCGCCCGCGTCTTCGCCGAGATATGCCGAACGAATCACGCGGCGCATCACTTTGGCGTTGCGCGTTTTTGGCAAGGCGGAAACGAAATAAATCTTGGACGGCGCAAGCGGTTTGCCCATGTCTTTAGCGACGAGTTTTTTTAGCTCGGACTCCAGAGCAGCGGACTGAAAATCCGCGTGTTCGCCAACCAAAACGCAAAACGCGACCATCGCCGTGCCTTTCATTTCGTCGGGAACGCCGATGACGGCGGCTTCGGCGACGTTTGCGTGGGCGACTAATAAACTTTCAACTTCCGCTGGTCCGACTCGTTTGCCCGCGACTTTCAGCGTGTCATCGGAACGTCCCAAAATATACCAATGTCCATCTTCATCTTGCATCGCCCAATCGCCATGAACCCAAATGTTTTCAAAGCGCGACCAATACGTTTCCAAATATCTTTCCGGCTCTTGCCAAAAGCCGCGAGCCATTCCAATCCAAGGTTTTCTGATTGCCAATTCACCGACTTTTCCGCGTTCAACCTGTTCGCCTTTGTCGTCCAAAATGCAAGCGTCAATCCCCAAACACGGCGCAGGAAACGAGCAAGGTTTTATCGGAAGAAGCGGATTTCCCATCAAAATTCCGCCGGAGATTTCCGTGCCGCCCGAATAATTTATTATCGGAAGTTTTGAGTTGCCGACTTTCTCGAAAAGCCACCACCACGGCGCGGGATTCCACGGCTCGCCCGTCGAAGCAAAAGCGCGAAGGTTTGACAGATCGTGTTTTTTCGGCAAATCGTCGCCTTTCGTGGCAAGTGCGCGCACCAAGGTCGGCGAGATTCCAAGAATTTCGACTTTGTGTTTTGCGCAAAATTCCCACATTCTATCGGCTTCGGGAAAATCCGGCGCACCATCGTAAATGCAAATGGTCGCGCCGCGAATCAACGCGCCGTAAATCAGCCACGGTCCCATCATCCAGCCGATGTCGGTTATCCACGAAATGCGCGTACCTTTGCCAACGTCAGTTCCGAAAGCCATATCCTGCGCGGCTTTTATCGGAAAGCTGCAATGCGTGTGCGCGATACCTTTCGGCTTGCCCGTCGTGCCGCTGGTGTAAAGAATAATGAGCGGATCTTCGGCATCGGTCGGTTCGAGATGCGAGAGAGTTTCGCTGGTTTCTTTGCCTCTTTCTAAAAGTTTTGTCCAGAAAGAAATTTGAAAACTCGGCGGGTTTATATTTGTATTACGAAAACTCTTCGCCCAGACGCCGCCTTTTTTCGTTATTTCCTGTAATTCTTGGCGGGCTTTAGCAATCTCTTCGGGCGGAATGCCGTGCTTTTCCATCCGCTCGAACATCTCTTCTCGCGTCTGTTCGATTTCCAATTCTCTCTTTCTTCGGTGTTCGGCTTTTTCTTCTTCTGTCAGCTTAAGATATTCCTCATATTCCTTTTTCGCTTTCTCTCTTCTTTCCTCGTCGGTAAATACTCGATACTTACCGCTCATCGTAAAAACTTTTTCGACGGTCGGGGATTTCTGAGCAGCTTCAAATGCGACCTGCGAAGCATAAATTCGTTTTCCGCGGCGGGGAAAATCATTAATTGTAAAAAGGGCTTTAGCGCCGACCGCCTGCATCCGGCTGGCGATTGCATCAACACCGTAACCGGAAAAAACCGGAATGGCAATCGCGCCGATTCGATTGATTGCCAGAAGCAAAATTATTGTTTCGGGAATCATCGGCAAATGAATTCCAATTGCATCGCCTTTGCCTAATCCTTCGCTTCGCAAACCAGCCGCGCAGAATTTTACCTGCTCCAAAAGTTCGGCGTAAGTGAAAGTTTCCGTGTTGCCTTCTTCGCCTTCCCAAATTATCGCTGACTGGTCTTTCATCTCATCCGTCTGCCAACGGTCAATGCAATGCGAAACGACGTTCAAACCCGCGCCGACGCACCAGTGCGGAAACGCCGCGCCGTCAGACAAATCGAGCAGTTTTTCATACGGCGGATTAAATTTTATATCCAGAAAACGCAAAACTTCGTGGGTGAATTTTTCCACGTCGCCAATCGAAAATTGATAAAGCTCGTCGAAAGTCGAAACACCGATTTGTTTCATAAATCTGGTTAGTTGAGCGCGTTTGATTATATCTTCAGTCGGTTTCCAAGCGATTGGCTGATGTTCAAATGTATTTGCTTCGTTCATAAAGTCTATTTTAAGGATTATAAAAAAAAAGACGAATCGTCAGGTTCGCCTTTCTCAAAGTTTTCTGAATATCATTTATTCCTACAACTTTCTTTTCGGATACGGATAATCTTGATTTATAAGTTTTTGCAGAAGAATTATGATAGAAAATTTAAATAAATCTAAAATTATCTGTTAATATTTGCTATCTTATTGTCATCAAAAGTTTATGAGCGAAAAACCTGTCGAAATCAAACTTCCCGCAAATTTATTTCAAGGCAAAACGGCAATCGTAACCGGCGCAAGTCGCGGCGTTGGTCGCGCTACGGCTGTGCGATTAGCCGAAGCGGGCGCAAATGTCGTCGTTAATTATTTGAAAAGCGAAGACGAAGCAAACGAAGTCGTCAGAGAATGTGAAGCTCTCAACACTCAAGCAATCGCTGTGCAAGGCGACGTTTCGCTTTGGCAGGATGCGCAGAATTTGGCGCAAAAGGCAATCGAAAAATTCGGCAAAATTGATTTACTCGTCTGCAACGCCGGAATTTGGGAAGGCGCACCGATTGAGGAAATGTCGGAAGAAGTTTGGAACAAGGTTTTAAATACAAACTTAAAAAGTGCGTGGGCGATGACCAAAGCCTGTGCGCCTTCGATGAAAAAGCAGGAGCGCGGCGCAATTGTGCTGGTTTCTTCGACTGCCGGACAACGCGGTGAAGCGAATTATTCAAACTATGCGGCATCGAAAGGCGGTCAAATCAGTTTTACGAAAGCCTTGGCGAGCGAACTCTGCCCGAAAATCCGCGTTAATGCGGTTGCGCCCGGCTGGATTGAAACGGCGATGGTGCGCCCTATATTTGAAGACGAAAATTATAAGCAAAGCGTTATTAATTCGATTCCTTTGCAAAGAATGGCGACAACCGACGACGTTGCGCTTTCAATTTGTTTTTTGCTGTCGGATTGGTCGCGCCACATCACCGGCGAAATTTTGAACATCAACGGTGGCGCGGTTTTGTGCGGGTAATTTTAGCCACGAATTACACAAATAACACGAATTATTTATTTTTTATTCGTGTTATTTGTGTAATTCGTGGCTAACTCTTTTTCTTCCTTTGCGTCCTTCGCGTTTTTCATTTAATTTCAAAACTAATTGTGAATGTGAAGATAAATCCAACTGTAATGAAATTCGGCGGAACTTCGGTGCAAGATGCCGTTGCGTTTGCGCGTGTTGCGGAGATTGTCAGTAGTCAAAAAGATGTTTTGCCCGTCGTGGTTACATCGGCGATGGCGAAAGTTACTGATGCGCTTCTAACCGCATTTGACACAGCGAAAAAAGGCGAATTTGAAGACGCTTTTAAAACTTTAGTGCCGCATTTTGAAAGACATTGGCAGGTTTCAAAAGACTTAACAAATAAAATACAACAAAAATCTTTTCAAACCGAACTCGATTTTGCGAAAAAGGAATTAAGCGATTTGCTAATGCGCGTTTCGCGGCGCAGCCTGCCTTTACAGATGCTCAAAGATGCGATTGTTTCTTACGGCGAACAGCTTTCGTCGCATCTTTTGGTGGAGGTTTGCAAAGCAAAAGGTTTGAATGCGCGGCAAATGGATTCGCGTCGTTTAATTGTTACCGATGAAGAATACGGCGCGGCGATGCCGATTTGGGATGAAACGGAAAATCTTATCCGGGTTGAATTGCAGCCGTTGATTGACGCGGGCGAAATTCCGATTCTCGGCGGTTTTATCGCGGCAAGTCGAAGCGGCGAAACGACAACTTTGGGGCGCGGCGGTTCGGATTATTCGGCGGCACTTGTCGGCGCGGCTTTGCGTGCCAGAGAAATTCAGATTTGGACGGATGTTACAGGTGTTCTAACGTGCGACCCGCGCATCGTTCCCGAAGCGCGAACGCTTAACACACTTTCTTACGAAGAAGCGGCGGAACTCGCGTATTTCGGCGCGAGGGTTTTGCATCCGAAAACGATTCAACCAGCCGTTGATTTTTCGATTCCCTTGAGAGTTTGCAATTCGCACGAGCCTTTAATGCAAGGAACGATGATTTTGCCGTATTCGGAAACCACGCCGCGCAAAGTCAAATCAATCGCGCACAAAACCGGCATCACGATTTTGCGAATTACATCGGCGCGAATGCTCGGCTCATATGGTTTTATGTCCGCGCTGTTTCAGATTTTTGAACGCTATCGCACGGCAATTGACGTTATCTCGACATCGGAAGTTTCGGTTTCGCTGACGCTCGACGACACGGCTTCGCTCGAACCGATTGTTAAGGAATTGAAACGATTAGGCGATGTGGAAATTGAAGGGAAAAACGCGGTTGTCTGCGTCGTCGGCGAAGGCTTGCGGGCGACATCCGGTTTAGCGTCGAAGATTTTCTCAACTATTTCCGACATCAACATTTTGCTGATTTCGCACGGCGCGTCGAGTGTGAATATGACGTTCGTGGTCAAAGAAGCAAAGGTCGCGGAAGTGATTAGGAGATTGCACGAAACTTTTTTCAAGTAATAGAATTTGTGCACGGCTGACGCTTGGGTCGCGTCGGTTGCGTTGATGTTCAACGTTCCGCCTGCTACCAATAATCGCAAGCATTTTGAAAACGTCGAAGACTTGAAAATCATTTCCCAAACATAATTATCTTTTGCACCTCTTTTAATAATTGAACAAAAATTGAATATACAACCAACTGCTTTGAATGCGATAATCCGAAAATAAAAGCATTTCGCAAGCAAGGAGATTTGTATGGACGACGAAAAGAGAATTACTCAGAAAAAAACGATTGTTAAAAAAAAGATACAGACTGAGCGGCAAGAGATTTTAGAGCAGCTTGAGAATTGGCTCGAAACGCCGATGCTTATTTTGAGTTTTATTTGGCTGGCTCTTTTTATTTACGAATCCATTTGGAGTTTAAACCCGATTTTAGAAACAATCGGAAATGTTATTTGGATAATTTTTATTATTGATTTTGCCGTAAAATTTACGCTTGCACCCGATAAAACGGATTATTTGAAAAACAATTGGCTGACGGCGATCGCGCTCCTTCTTCCCGCTTTGCGTGTGTTTCGCGCGTTTCGCGTCTTTCGGCTTTTGCGGTTTGCGCGGGCAACAAGAGGTTTGCGTTTTGTGCGTCTGCTTACTTCCTTGAATCGCGGAATGAAGGCTTTGGGCGAAAGTTTCAGCCGTCGCGGTTTTGGTTATGTGGTTGTTTTATCGTTGATTGTAATGTTCGGCGGCGCGGCGGGAATGTATGGCTTTGAAAATGAGGTGGCGGGCGGTTTCAAAACCTATGCAGAGGCTTTGTGGTGGACGGCGATGATGCTGACGACAATCGGCTCGGATTATTTTCCGCGCACGGCAGAAGGTCGCGTTTTATGTTTTATTTTAGCACTTTATGCCTTTGCCGCTTTCGGATATATAACGGCGACTTTGGCAACCTTTTTTGTCGAGCGCGACACGGAAAAACGCGAGGAAGCAAAAACGCCGGAAAAACCGACGCTTGCCGAATTGCAGACGGAAATTCAGGATTTACGAACGGAAATTCGGCAGCTTTTAACGGAACAACAGACACAATCGTAAATAATTTTCATTTTGTTTAAAGTTTTATCGAAATGGCAGAAAATAAATTTAAGCTCAAATTTGAATCAGGCACATTGATTTTAGAAGGCGCAAGCGAAAACGATGTTGTGCCGAAGGCTTTTGTTTGGGATGCGCGGACGAAATATTTTCGCGCTCCGGCTTATAAATACAGAGAAATAATTATTGATTTCATCCGCACGAAAACTGATTATGAAGACGCGGCGAAAAATTATTCGGATTTCGATTTCAAGCAAAAATTCAATTTAACTCCAAGACCTTATCAAACCGAATCAATCGAAAGATGGAAGGAAAATAAACGCTGCGGCGTAGTTGTTTTGCCGACGGGCGCGGGCAAAACGCACGTGGCGACGATGGCGATTGAAATGTGCGGACGGCAAACGCTCGTCGTTGTGCCGACGATTGATTTGATGAATCAGTGGTATGACCTTTTGCTTTCGACTTTTAACGCGGAAATCGGTTTAATCGGCGGCGGTTTTTTTGAGGTCGGCGCGATAACGGTTACGACTTATGCTTCGGCGTTTCGGCATCAGGAAAGATTGGGAAATCAATTCGGTTTGATAATTTTTGATGAATGTCATCATTTGCCGTCGGAAGGTTATAAATACGCGGCGGAATTTGCGATTGCGCCGTTTCGTCTGGGTTTAAGCGCAACGCCCGACCGCGATGACGTTGCCGATGCGCTTTTGGAGGAAATTGTCGGCAAATTCGTCTATCGGCTCGAAGCGCAGGAAATCGCGGGTGAATATCTCGCCGATTACGTTGTCGAACGAATCGAGGTAGATTTATCGGACGAAGAACGCGCCGCATACAAACGCGAACGCCAGATTTACACTGATTTCAAACGCCGGAAAAATCTGCCATACGGACAAGAAGGCTGGCGAATGTTTCTGATTCACAGCGCAAAAAGCGAAGACGGCAGACGCGCGATGAAGGCTTATCGCAACCAAAAAAAAATCGCGCTCGGCACGGAATCGAAAATCAGAGTTTTGCAGGATTTACTGATTCGTCACCGGCACGACAAAACCTTGATTTTTACGGCTGAAAATCAGATGGTTTATCAGATTTCAAACGATTATCTGATTCCCGCCATCACGCACGAAACCAATGTCAAGGAGCGAAAATTCTGGCTCGACGCTTTTAACAAAGGCGACGTTCTCGCTCTTGCCACGTCAAAAGTTTTGAACGAAGGCGTAAATATTCCCGACGCTTCGGTAGCAATAATCCTTTCCGGTTCTGGTTCATCGCGCGAACATATTCAGCGTTTGGGCAGAATTTTACGAAAAAAAGGCGACAAGCAAGCGATTTTGTATGAAGTTGTTGCTCGCAACACAACCGAAGAATACACTTCGCAAAAACGCTCGGACGTGCGGCAGTTTCAAGACGTGAAGCAGAGGTTTAAGCGCGGTTTGTTTGAATGAGATTTTCTGCCGTTTCAATGAGCATTCGCGGTTCAATTTTCGTTTTGTAAAAAATCACATTCGCGCTTTCCCAAAGCGGTTCTTCGCGGCTGCCGCGCAACTCCTGAGAAGCGGCGATGATAAACTTTTTGAACTTCGCTGCCTGAAATTCTTCAAGTCTTTTCTGCAAACTTTTCGGTGTCCAAAATCCCAGAACATCGAGATAAACTTCAAAACCTTCGGGTGAAACCAAAACCAAATCAGGAATAAAAGCCGTTTTGCCCAAATCAATTACTTTGCGGTTTTCTTTTAACTGCCATTCGGCGGAAGATTTTTCCCAATTCTTTTGCAGCTTTTCAATGTCGGGATTTTTGTATTCCGGTTCATCAAAATAGCACGAAGTCAATTCGGCTTGTTCGCTTGAGAGTTCGTAAAGAACATTTCCCTTTTCCTTTTGTGAGATTTCCGCCGACATTTTCCAGTCTTTGCACAGCAATAACGCGGGCAGAAAAACCGACATGTTTATACCGTATTTTTGTGAACGGTGAAACAGCGAAGCCGCGCCCGTCAAGCGAATTTCATAACCGTTTACCGCATTTCCGACAACCGAATGAATCAAACCGAAATGTTTTATCCAGCCGAAAACCGCACGATAATTTGCCGCGTCCGACGGCACAACGCGGATTTTCATCTCGACGCATTTGTATAAAAGAGCCTGCGCCTGCGCGAGATTATAGCGTTCAAGCAAATCTTTCGCCCGATAAGTTTCAAACTCCGTCATTTTCTGC
>MWZA01000165.1 GCA_002050455.1 Acidobacteria bacterium 5-1
GTTTAAATCAATTGACGGCGGTGATACTTGGACGGAAATAACGCGGAATAAAGGTTTGCCGACGGGCGTTCTCGGTAAAATAAACATCACGGTTTCGCCGGTTTCATTGTTGCGATAAAGAATTTTTTCCCAAGTTTTACCGCCGTCTTTACTGCGAAAAATTCCGCGCTGTTCGTTTTTGCCCCAAAGATGTCCAATCGCCGCGACATAAACGATGTCTGGATTTTTCGGATGCACGCGCACCCGCGAGATTTGCTGCGTGTCGCTCAAACCGATATTTTTCCATGTTTTCCCTGCGTCAATTGATTTATAAACGCCGTCGCCGCTCGAAACATTGCCGCGCAAGGTCTGTTCGCCCATTCCGACATAAATAATGTTTGGATCAGAATCGGCAACGTCAATTGCGCCGACCGAGCCGGTTTTGAAAAATCCGTCCGAAATATTTTGCCAATTAACGCCGCCGTCAATCGTTTTCCAAACACCGCCGCCGGTTGCACCGAAATAATAAACATTCGGCTGCGTCGTAATTCCTTCAACCGCGCTGACGCGCCCGCCGCGAAACGGTCCGATAAGACGATATTGAAAATTCTTGAGCGGCTCATTTTTCTTTTGCGCGGCTACTGCAATTGACGCAATTTTCGGTGTCGGCGAAGTTTCCGGCGAAGGAGCAAAACGCGGAGTCGGTGTCGGCGTTTGCGCATAACCCGGAACAAAAAAGATAAGTGAAAACAAGACAGCTAAAATCGCTGGCGATTTTGAATACATTTTGGACATTTTATATTTACCTGTTAAATTCAATTTGGAATTAGAAGTTCTACGGAAAAGTTAAAGGAATGTTTCGGAAAAAGCAAACATTAATAATATGGAGAGCGAAATTGATTATAAAGCAATGTTAAATGTTGCTATCGAAGAAGCAAGGCAGGGATTATCCGAAGGCGGCATTCCAATCGGCGCGGCATTATTTGATAGAGCGGGAAATCTGCTTGGGAAAGGACACAATCGGCGCGTGCAGGAAAACGATGCATCAGTTCACGGCGAAACCGACGCTTTTCGCAAAGCCGGACGACAAACGTCTTACCGCGATAAAATTATGGTAACGACACTTGCGCCGTGCTGGTATTGTTCGGGTTTGATTCGGCAATTCAAAATCGGGACTGTTATTGTCGGCGAAGCGGTCAATTTTGACGGCGGAATTGATTGGCTCAAAGAAAACGGCGTTAAAGTGATTGATTTCAATTCAAACGAATGTATTCAGATGTTGGGAGAATATATTTCAGCAAATCCTGAAATCTGGAATGAAGACATCGGCGAAGAATAGTAAAAAAACGCAAAAATGATTTTTCCAAAAGCGATCTAAAACCGCAAATCTAAAATCTTAAATTATGTTAATCATTCCAAAAGAAACGCAGATAGTTTTACTTATTCGCTTGCCTTTAACCGAATTTGTCTAAACTGCGTAAAATTGACAAAATAAGTATATGGATGATTTTAAGGGACAATGTCGCCGGCAGTTGGAAAGAAGCGTCGAGGAACGAATAAAATACGGTTTTTTCCGAAACTACAAACCTGTTTTGGACGATGAACCGTTTCGCGCTTTTGAAAAGATGGGAGATTATCGCCGATGGGCGGACGAGAACTTGCCGCGATATTTGGGCTATAAAATAGTAGAAAATAAATTTTTAAAAGAAATTGACAACCGAGAGGAGTAATAAATGACAGAGATAAAAGACGCAGTAATAATAAGTGCCGCAAGAACGGCGACAGGGAAGTTTTTGGGAAGTTTGAAGGATTTTTCGGCGACTGATTTGGGAAGTATCGCTATTAAAGAAGCGGTCAAACGCGCGGGAATAAAACCGGAAGATGTGGACGAAGTGATTATGGGCTGCGTTGTGCAAGCCGGACTCGGACA
Organism: Acidobacteria bacterium 5-1; assembly: GCA_002050455.1. Taxonomy (GTDB): domain Bacteria; phylum Acidobacteriota; class Blastocatellia; order Pyrinomonadales; family Pyrinomonadaceae. The sequence continues at coordinate 1,910 of MWZA01000165.1, forward strand.
AGCACCGGCGCGACAAGCGGCTTTGAAGGCGGAACTTCCGCCGGAAGTTTCAGCTTTGACCGTCAATATGGTTTGCGGTTCAGGGCTTCGCGCCGTATCTTTAGCGGCGCAGGCGATTAAACTTGGTGATGCGAATTTTGTCGTCGCGGGCGGAATGGAATCAATGTCGAACATTCCGTATGCTTTGCCGAATGCGCGTGAAGGTTACCGGATGGGAAATCAAACCGATATTGACCTGCTGATTCACGACGGCTTGTGGTGTCCGTTTGAAAATTGGCACATGGGAAACACGGGCGAAGTCGTTTCGGAAAAATACAAAATTTCACGGGAAACGCAGGATGAATACGCATTTAATTCGCACCGCAAAGCGATGGAAGCGCGGGATTCGGGCAAATTTGACGATGAAATTGTGCCGATTGAAATTCCGCAACGCAAAGGCGACCCCATTAATTTTGACCACGATGAAACAATCCGCGATGACACTTCGGTTGAATCGCTCGGCAAATTAAAACCGGCGTTTAAGAAAGAAGGCGGCACGGTTACGGCGGGAAATGCGCCGGGCGTAAATGACGGCGCATCCGCGATTATTGTTACATCAGCCAATAAAGCCAAAGAAATGGGAATCGAGCCGCTGGCGCGAATTGTCGCGTATGCGACTTCGGGAATCGAACCGAAGATGATTATGATGGCTCCGGTCGAAGGCGTGAAAAACGTTTTGAAAAAAGCCGGATGGACGATGGAAGAAGTTGACCTTTTTGAACTTAACGAAGCATTTTCCGTGCAGGCACTCGGCGTGATGCAGGAGCTTGGGCTTAATATGGAAAAGGTCAATGTCAACGGCGGAGCAGTTGCGCTCGGACACGCTATCGGAAACAGCGGCGGACGAGTTTTGACAACTCTGCTTTATGAAATGAAACGTCGAAACGCGAAAAAAGGCGTTGCCGCGCTTTGTTTGGGCGGAGGAAATTCGGTGGCAATGGCTGTCGAGAGAGATTAAATGTGAAAAAGTAAAAAGGTGAAAAGGTGAAAAAGTGCCGGTTGAAGAATATGCCAAATCTTTTTCACTTTTTTACTTTTTCACTTACAGAAGAACTTTTATCTGAGAGGAATAATAAATAATGAGTGAAATTATTGGTGTGATTGGCGCGGGAACGATGGGTAACGGCATCGCTCAAACTGCCGCGAGCAATGGTTATGAAGTTGTAATGTATGACATCAAGCCCGAACTTGTCGAACGCGGCGTGCAGAATATCAGCAAAAGCCTTGACCGTTTTGTTAAAAAAGAAACGATAACGGACGAAAATAAAAACGAAATTCTTAAAAGAATAAGAGCGACGAACGATTTTGATAATTTCAAAAATTGTTCATTGGTGGTCGAAGCCGCCGTCGAAAATTTTGAAGTTAAAAAAGGAATTTTTCAGGAATTAGATAATCTGACTTCGCCTGATGCAATTCTGGCAACAAATACTTCGTCTATTTCGATTACGAAAATCGCGGCGGTTACAAATCGTCCCGATAAAGTTGTCGGAATGCACTTTTTCAATCCCGTGCCGTTGATGAAATTGGTCGAAATCATTCGCGGAATTGCCACCTCTGACGAAACTTATGCGAAGGTTAAAAATTTGTCGGAAAACTTGGGCAAAGTTCCCGTCGAGTGCAATGATTATCCCGGTTTTGTTTCAAACCGCGTGTTGATGCCGATGATAAACGAGGCGATTTTTTGTTTGTATGAAGGCGTAGCGACACCGGAGGCGATTGACGAGATTATGAAACTCGGAATGAATCATCCGATGGGACCGCTGACCTTGGCAGATTTTATCGGTTTAGATGTTTGTCTGGCGATTTTGAATGTTCTGCACGAAGGTCTTGGCGACCCGAAATATCGCCCGTGTCCGCTACTCAAAAAATATGTTGATGCCGGTTGGTTAGGTCGTAAATCAGGCAAAGGATTTTATGAATATCAGTAGAGAAGTTTAGAATCCACGCTTGAGCGTGCGTATTTGATTGAGAAAAAAGCAAACTAAAATTTGGACTCAGAACATCAAAAAACCATTGCGTTCCAATGCGTAATAACCAAAAATTCTTAAAAAGGATAAATTATGCAAAATTTTTCTAAAATTCTTTTGACTGTGGTTTTGGCTTTGTCATTTTGTTTGACAACTTTCGGACAAACAAAAATCGCGCCTTTAAATATCAAGCAGAGAACTTTGCCGAATGGCTTGAAAGTAGTTTCTGTGCAGGACAATTCCAGTCCGACGGTGGCAATCCACGTTTGGTATGATGTCGGCGGAAAAAACGATCCGCCGGGACGTTCGGGTTTTGCACATATGTTTGAGCATATGATGTTTAAGTCTACAGAGAATATGAAAAACGAGATGATGGACCGGCTCACCGAAGATGTCGGCGGCTATAACAACGCTTCGACGTGGGACGATTTTACAAATTATTATGAAGTTGTGCCGTCAAATTATCTCGAAACTCTGCTCTGGGCAGAATCCGACAGAATGGTGAATTTGAATGTTGACGAGGCAAATTTTAGTTCCGAAAGAGATGTCGTCAAAGAAGAATTTCGCCAAAGCGTTCTGGCGCAGCCTTACGGCAGACTTTACGAATTTATCAGCAGTCTTTCTTATGATAAACATCCTTATAAACGCGGCGTTATCGGCAATCTCGACGAACTGGACGCGGCAACGCCAAAGGATGCAAAAGAATTTTATAAAACCTTTTATCGTCCCGATAATGCTTATTTGATAGTCGTCGGCGATTTTAACCAGCAGCAGCTTGACGCTTGGACGGACAAGTATTTCGGCAGAATTCCAAAACCGAGCGGCAAAATTCCGCGTGTAACCGAAGTCGAACCGGAACGCACGCAGGAAAAGCGTCTGCTGAAAACCGCGCCGATTGTGCCGTTTCCGGCAGTAGCGATTACATATCTTGCGCCGCCGTCAAAAAGCGCGGACATTCCCGCTTTGCGGATTGCCGAAACGATTTTATCAAACGGCGAAAGTTCGCGGCTTTATCAGGAATTAATCTATAAACAACAAATCGCGCAGGAAGCATCTTTTAACGCCGATATTCGCGTTGACAAAGGCTTACTTTATTTTCTGGCAATCGCATCCGAAGGTCATACGCCCGCCGAACTGGAAAAATCTCTGCTTGCCGAGTTGAATAAAATCCAAGCCGCGCCGGTTTCCGCCAAAGAACTCGAAAAAGCGAAAAATCAGTTGATTTCGCAAACTTTGCAAAGACGTGAAACCAATGACGGCAAAGCAATCGCCATCGAACGCGCGATTGCATATCAAGGCGACCCGACCGCAGTGAATTCCGAGATACAAAAACTGCAAGCCGTAACTGCGGCAGATGTGCAGCGCGTGATGAAAAAATATTTTAACGACAAAAACCGCACCGTAATTTATTACGAGCAGGCAAAAGGAGAAGAAACAAAATGAAAAACGGAAAACGGAAAATGGAAAATATATTGAAAATCCTCGGCGTTCTCGGCGTTCTCTGCGGTTCAATTTTCGCACAGAACGCGCCGCCCGCGCCGTCTGCGCCGAAATCAGTAACAATTCCGGCGGTCAAGGAAAAAACTCTGCCTAACGGATTGCAGGTTGTTGTGGTCGAGAGAAAAAATGTGCCGCTTGTAACGGTTCAATTACTGGTAAAATCCGGCGCGGAAATGGAAGATGACGCAAAAGCGGGATTGGCGGATATGACCGCATCGCTACTGACAAAAGGAACAAAAACGCGCACTGCCACGCAAATCGCGGAGCAGATGGAATTTCTCGGCGGTTCAATAAATACAGGCGCAGGATGGAATAATTCGGTTGTTATAGTCAACATAATGGCGGATAAACTCGACCAAGCATTGGCGATTATGGCGGATACGGTTTTAAATCCTGCGTTTTCGCAGAGTGAGATTGATTTGCTTAAATCTCAGACTCAGGACAGTTTAGCTTACAATTTGAAACAACCCGGGTTTTTGGCAAATTATATTGCATCGAAATACAGTTTTAACGAACATCCGGCGGGCGGAACGCCGGAAAGCATTAACGCAATAAAACGCGATGATATTGTTAATTTTCACAAGGAAAATTATGAGCCGCGAGATGCGGTTCTGATTTTTACGGGTGATATTACAGATGTTAAAGCAAATGCTTTGGCGCAAAAGTATTTTGGACAGTGGAAAAATCAATCCGCGTTGGCAGAATCACCTAAAAAATCGCAGACAATAACAGAATCGGCAGACTCAGCCGCAATGAGAAAACAGAAAGAAATGCAGCAACCGTTGGTTAAGCGGATTTTGGTAGTTGATTTACCGAATTCCGGTCAAGCGGCGGTTGCCTTTGCTAAAGACATCGAGGGAAATGGTCGAATAGTTTGGGATGATAAAAAAAGTGTCGGAGCGACAAGTTCTGCATATTATCCCGCGCTGGTCTTAAACTCGGTTCTCGGCGGTGGTTATTCGTCCCGTTTAAATCAGGAAATCCGCATCAAACGCGGCTTAAGTTACGGCGCGGGAAGCAGTTTCGGCTGGCGTTGGTATAATACTAACTTTTCCACGCGCACGCAGACGAAAAACGAATCTGCCGCCGAAGTAGCTGATTTGGTGATTGATGAAATTAAAAAACTAGAAAACGGCGAAATTCCCGATACCGAACTCGGACCGCGCAAATTGGTTTTGACGGGCGGTTTTGGTCGCAATCTGGAAACAACCCGCGGACTTGCCGGGGCGATTGCCGATTTATACAGTTTTGCACTTTCGGCAAGCGAACTTAATTCTTATATGAAAAGTGTCCAAGCCATTTCCGACGCGCAAATACAAAAGTTTGCCGGAGCAAATCTAAAAGGCGGCGATATTATCATTGTCGGTGATTACGCAAAATTTAAAGACGATTTGGCAAAGCGTTTTCCCGATATGAAAATCGAAGTAATCAAAGCTGCTGAACTCGATTTGAGTAAAGAGAATTTGCGGAAGTGAGTAGAGAATTTGCCCACGAAACATACGAATTAAACGAAAATTAATAAATCAAAAATTTATTTTCGTGCTTTTAGTGTATTTCGTGGGCAAAAGTTTTTGATTTGTAATCAATTTTAGTTTATGCACAAAAATCTGCGCTCATTTATCGAATTGCTGAGAAAGGAAAACGATTTAATCGAAATCGAAACGGAAGTTGACCCATATCTAGAGATTGCGGAAATCCATCGCCGCGTGATTGACGAACAGGGAAAAGCTCTTTTTTTCAAGAATGTTAAAGGTTCAAATTTTCCGGTTATTACAAATCTTTTCGGAACGGCAAAAAGAATTGATTTAGCTTTTGGCAAAAAGCCGCAGGAACTTGTCAAAAAAGCGGTTGAGATGATTGAAGTTCTTCTGCCGCCGAAGCCGAAAGAACTTTGGAAATTTCGGAATTTAGCTTTGACGGCGTTAAAACTTGGCACAAAAAAAGTAAAACGCGCTCCTATTTTGCAAATCTGCGAAAAACCTGCAAATTTAGACGAGCTTCCGCTTTTACAGCTTTGGCACAAAGACGGCGGCTCGTTTATTACTTTGCCGCTGGTTTATACCGAAAGCCCAAAAAGTGGAAAACATAATTTGGGAATGTATCGCATTCAGCGTTACGACGCGCAGACCGCCGGAATTCATTGGCAAATTCACAAAGGCGGCGGTTTTCATTATTTTGAAGCCGAACAAAAAAATGAATCTCTGCCGGTAACAATTTTTTTAGGCGGCGCGCCCGCGATGATTTTGTCGGCAATCGCGCCTTTGCCCGAAGACGTTCCCGAACTGGTTTTAGCTTCGGTTTTAGCCGACGGAAAAATCGAAACCGTCAAAAATCCATTGCTCAATCACCATCGTTTAATCTCCGAAGCCGAATTTGCGATTTGCGGACGAGTTGCGCCTTTTACCCGAAAACCCGAAGGACCTTTTGGCGACCATTACGGTTATTATTCTTTACAGCACGATTACCCGATTTTTGAAGCCAAAGCCGTTTTCCGTCGTAAAGACGCAATTTATCCGGCAACCGTCGTCGGCAAACCGCGTCAGGAAGATTTTTTTATCGGCGATTATTTGCAGGAATTGCTTTCGCCTTTGTTTCCGCTGGTAATGCCCGCCGTGCTTGATTTGTGGAGTTACGGTGAAACCGGTTTTCACTCGCTGGCGGCGGCGGTTGTTAAAGAACGATATGCCCGCGAAGCACTCGGCGCAGGCTTTCGCATCCTTGGCGAAGGTCAATTATCCTTAACAAAATTTTTGCTTTTGACCGATAAACCGCAGAACTTGCGCGATTTTAAATCGCTTTTTGAACATATTCTCGAAAGAGTCAATTGGGAAAGCGATTTCTTTATCTTTGATAGAACTTCTTTTGACACTTTGGATTACGCATCGGGAAAAATAAATCACGGCTCAAAAGCGATGCTTGTCGGCGTTGGCGAAGCGAAAAGAAATTTGAATCGTGAGTTTAATGGTGAACTGCCAAATTATATAAAACGCGCTGAAGTTTTCTGCGGCGGTTGTCTGGTTGTCGAAGGAAGTGATTATGGGTCTGATAACGAAAGCGGTAAAAGAATAGCGGAATCCGGCAAATTTGATGATTGGCAAATTGTCGTTCTGCACGACGACGCAAGTTTTGCCCGCACAACCGAAAAATTTCTGTGGGCGACTTGGACACGGTTTAATCCTTCGACCGATATTTATGCGAAAGAAATAAAAATCGTCAACAATCACATAACTTATACTGCGCCGATTGTCATTGATGCGCGGATGAAACCGTGGTATCCGGCGGAGGTTGAAGTGCGCGAAGATGTCGCAAAATTGGTAGATAAGCGTTGGCGCGAATATTTCCCAAAGGAAATTTAACCAAAAAGACGTAAAAGGCGCAAAAACCGGAAAAAGATAAAAATGAAAACACTGCTCAAAAGAATTTTAATTACATTTGCGATTGTTTTATCAATACTTTTATTGGTCTGGATTTATTCATATTATATTGAGCCGCGCCGTTTAATCGTCCGTGAAAAAATCTTGAAAATTCCGAATTGGAGCAAAAACTTAAACGGTTTCAAAATTGTTGCCATCAGCGACATTCATGGCGGCTCGCATTACGTTGATGAGGACAAAATTAAAAAGCTAGTTGAACTTGCCAACGCGCAAAATCCCGATTTGATAGTTTTACTCGGCGATTATGTGTCGCAAACGGGCATCGCTGAAGGCGCGTTGAAAATGCCGAGCGAAACAGTCGCGGCAAATTTGAAAGGTTTCCAAGCGAAATACGGCGTGTATGCAATAATCGGCAATCACGATTGGTATTATGACGAAGCAAAAATTACCAGAGAATTGGAAGACGCGGGCATTGAGGTTTTAGAAAACGAAGTTTTGCAAATAAAGGTCGGCGATGAAACGATAAATCTTTGGGGCATCGAAGATTACTGGAAAAAAAGGCGCGTGCCGCTTGAACCTTTCCGGCAAATTGAAAACAAACAAAATATCATTGCCATCACGCACAACCCGGATTCGCTGCTCAAAGCACCAAATGAAATAAGTTTAATGCTTGCCGGACACACGCACGGCGGGCAGTTCAAATTTCCGCTTTACGGCGCGATTGCTTTTGTCAACGACCCGCGTTTTATGGAAGGTTTTGTCGAAGTTGATTCAAAGCACGTTTTTGTTACAACCGGAGTCGGCTGCACCGGACCGCAGCTGCGCTTTCGCGTTCCGCCTGAAATTGCGGTCTTAAATCTATTTTCCGAGCGATAAATAACGATGAATTTGCCAAAAAAATTTTCAATTCTTGGGGTTTTGGCAGCAATCAGTTTGGCGTGTCTGGCTTACGCTTACTACATTGAACCTTTTCGGCTGGTAATCAATAAAACCGAACTGAAAATTAAGAATTGGAATTCTGAATTCAACGGGTTGAAAATCGTGACAATTTCCGATATTCACGGCGGTTCGCGCGGCGTAACGGAAGAAAAAATTCGTGAAATAGTCAGAAAATCCAATGAGCAAAATGCGGATATAATCGTGCTTTTGGGTGATTATGTTTCCGAATCATTAATCAGCGATGATTTGAAAATGCCGATTGCGACAGTCGCCGAAAACCTTAAAGGTTTGCAGGCAAAATACGGAGTCTACGCTGTTTTAGGCAATCATGACGGGCGGCTCGGCGATGACGAAGTTTCGGGCGCATTAGAAAAAATTGGATATAAAGTTTTGGAAAATGAAGTTGCGGTTATTGAAAAAAACGGGCAAAAACTGCGTATAATCGGTTTGAAAGACCATCTGAAAATTATAACTTGGGACAGTTTTTCCAACGAATTAAAACAAATACTCAGTAGCGGCGACCAATCCGGTGATGTTATCGCGCTCGAACACAGTCCCGACATTTTGCCGATAATAACCGGCAAACTTTCAATATCACCGGATCTGAAACTTATTTTAGCGGCGCACACGCACGGCGGACAAGTTTGGCTGCCGATCATCGGTTCGCCGATTGTGCCATCGAGCTACGGTCAAAAATATGCTTTCGGACACATCAAAGAAAATAATGTTGATATGTTTGTAACCACCGGTATCGGCGTAAGTATTTTGCCGTTTAGGTTTTTAATTCCGCCGGAGATTGCGGTTGTAACTATCAGCCGCGATGCGGGAAAATAATAATAGACATCTTTTCAAAATAAAATTGTTTGCGGTTTTCAAGCTAAAATCTACCACCGCAGACACAGAGTTCACAGAGTTTTTTGAATAATTTTTCGGTATAGATTTTATTGCTTTCCAAAATTTTAATGGAACAAGGCGCGGGACTCGTCCAACTACAAGAAAATGGCGTTGCCGCCGACATCAGACGCTCTGACGCAAAAAGGCGTTCCGTCATTTGCGCCGTGGTTCGACACGCGCACATATTTTAACTATCATCACACTGCCGCCGATACTTTTGACAAAATCAAACCGAATGAATTAGCCGAAAACGGCGCGTTGATGGCAGTTTTAGCTTACGGGCTTGCAAATCTGGAACAACCATTGCCAAGATAGAGATAAATTATTTTGTTGAGGAGAGATTTTAATGGACAAAAGACCACCGCCGTATTTTCCGCAAACCTCGCTGTCGCCGACGAGCGAAAATCGTTACAAAAAATTTAAACTTATTGTCGCGCTGGCAATTATCGGAGTAGTTTTACTTTTAATCGGCGCGGGAATTGGGATTTACTATTTGATTAGATTAATTTGGGCATAAGAAAAATGGATTTAGCGGCGGAGTTGATGCAGCGCGAAACCAAACATATGCAACGAATGGGAAACCAAGCCATGTTTTAAGAAAGTCGCTGCCCGCGCCGTCCGCGTCCAATAACTTGTTAGGCGTGTCTTTAGGGTTCAGGAATTTCTAAATCCTGACATATCTTCCGCGCCAAAAATTCGTTGACTTCTCGCTGGCGCGGAACTGCCGTTGTTTTTCTTCTAGCACGATTGACGTAAACCGTGTGGTTGCCGCCTTCACGCAACATCTCGCAACCGTGCGCTTCTAAATGCCGAACGAGGTCGCGGCGTTTCATACGGCTGACATCTGCAACGGCTCGCGGATTACGTCTACACCTACAAGTGTTTCTTCCGATAGCTCACGATTGGCTTCCAACACCAGCGCAATTGCTTCTTTTAGATTTTCGCGGGCTTCTTCTAAAGTGTCGCCTTGCGTATTTGCTCCGGGCAATTCTTCGACATAACCAATGTAACCTTCCGGCACTTTCTGGAACACAGCAGTTAAAGTGATTTCCACAATGTTATTACCTCCATTTCACACAAGTTTAGCACGTCAAGATAATCACGCTCAACAAAGCGACAATGTTTAAGAAAATACGTCGTTTGTTTTTACTGCTTCAAAGAGCAAGCCATTTGCTTCCATCACGAAACGCCGAACGGCGGAGTTGACGTGGTGCAAAACCGCCAGCGACAAGTTTAGATTTAACGGACAACGTGATAACAAAGTAGCTGTTTCCGCCTCACGTCCATTGACTTGTTATGCCCTCGTTTATTTTCAAAGTTCTTCGTTGCATCGCTCAACGAGTTAAAAATGACCTCGAATATTTTCAACGCCCGTGTCCGTCGTCTGAATCTCTCAGTTTTTGAAACTGTTCCGCTAATAGTTTTGATTGTCTGCTGTCTTTACCTAAAGCAGATTGCATTAACTTGAAACTTAATACGTTTTGTTTATCATTTGGATGCGGGCTATCAAACAAAAAATACCAAAACGAAGCGGCTCTTTCATCCGGCAAATTGTTTAATGTTTCTTTTGCTTCTTTCGGATGGTCTTTTATTAGAAGGTGAGCCAATAATTGAAACTCCCCAATAGAATCTGCGTCCCATTTACCATTGATTCCTATTCTGATAACTTTTTCAAGCCTTTCGCGGTCAGACACTTCCGAACATTTGAAGAAATAAGGTATATGCTCTGTTTGTGAGAATAACCTTCGTGCGCCTGTTTCATCATCGTATCCATAAAGTTGATTGAATTTTTCAAAAGTATTCGGAAAGGCATTGAAAAATTCTTTACAATTTTTGTTGTCGTAGAGTTCAATCAGCCTCCTTGCTATTTGTTCTAAGCCGTCATCGGATTGAGTGGCTTTGCTAGTTTGAACGTTATTTGTATTTACAACTTCAGGATTATTGCTAACCTGCACGTTAGTTGTTTCGACAACTTGTGCATCGCTTTTAAATTCAGAACTATTGCAAGAAGTAATCAAAAGCAATATTGAGTAAAGAAAGACTTTACTTATTATTTTAGTTGAGAAATTTAATTTCATAACTCACAAATTCCGTTATTTCAAAAGAAAGGGCATAACGGCTGAGATGACGTGGGGCGAAACCGGCTACAAGTAAGCAACAGGAAAAGAAGAACCGTTAAATGAAAGTCGCTGTTTCGCCCTCATGTCCATTGAATTGTTATACCGTCCGTTAAGCAAAGGGAAAAATCTCTACCAACAAACAGCCGTTTTCATCTCGCCAACGAAGCCAACCTGAAACGGATTGTTTTGGCGCGTCGCTACAATGATTTTGTAGAACAACCTTAATCCAATCGCCTTTCATATCTTCAACTTCAAAACAATCTCGTCCGTTAAAATTAACTTCCTTTGCGGTTGCGTCAGGTTTGGCGCGAAGCGGATTGGCTTTGGAATCTTTTCTTCCGACAGCAAAGGATTCTTTCATATCTCGTAGCCAGTCCTTAAACCGCACAGCTTTGCTCTCCTTTAACTAAAGCGTTTCGTCCTTTTGCTCGCCGACGACAACTTCAAGCCAACCGTTGCGCCGACTTTTAACGGCTAAGTCAAAAAGAAAATAGTCTAGCTTGTGTCTTTCCGGGTTAAGCTCAAAGTAAGATTTTTCACCTTCAGCCCGAAAGCTATACATCTTTGATGTCGTGTCCTCATAAAACCGAAGCGTTTGTGCGGGCGTTTGCGATGTGTCCGGTTTGTCATAAAAGTAAAGCACTGTCGTTGCGTCAAAATTTATATACGCAGAACCAAGAATGCCCGTAATATTTTCGCATTCAAGTTCGGGCAAAGGCGTTTCCTGCGGTGTAGCGGTCGAAGCAATAATTGGAAAAACGGATTCAGTGCGCGGCTCATTTTTCGACGAGCAACCAAAAATCAGGAAGCCAAAAATAAAAACGATTGCAAAACGCATCACTTCAATTTAACAAGAAACGGTATAACGTCAGAGTTGAGAGGAAACAGCGTTTTTTGCTGTTTTCCTCAGATAGCGAAATGTTTGGCAGAGAGACGATGCTACGAGCGAAAGGCGGGAACGTCAACCACGAAGGACGGTTACGCTCGTGAGCGTTTCCGTTTCAACGCCTGTTAAGCGGAAGCTCTCGAGCGTAACATATATGTCAAATGTTGGCGACCCGTCGGACGCTCAAAAGTTGCATCGGCTGTCTGACCAAACTTTGTATTATACCAATTAACTGTTTGGATAATTTAGTCAACATACAAATAAAATTATAAAAACAATGACGTTAACTCGTTACTTTAAGCGGACTTTCTCACACTTTAAGATTCCGTTTAATAAATTACACGGAATGAAAATTTTAACGATTCAGTCCTGAATTTTCCTTTTTCGCATTAGCTTTCGCGCCTTCGATGGCTAATTGTTTTGCTTCAGGAAGCAGTTCGATGGCTTTTTTTAGTTGCGTGTCGTAATCGTTGAAGACTTGCGAGGAAGTTGTCGAACCATAGGCGGCGGTGACGAGTTCGGTTCGCAAAGCACGTTGGATAAATTCGCGTTCGCGCTCAATCTGGGCGGGCGTGAATTTGTATTTTTCAGTGGCAAATTTTTTAAAGGATTGATACAGATTTTCGGTAACCGGATAATCCGTCGGTTTTAGGACGTATTCAAACGTAATCGGGCGGTCAACCTTGTAGTTTTCAAAATCCTTATTTTTTCCGAAAGCCAAACCAAGCACAAAAGCGAAAATCGGGTCGTTTAGTTTTTGCTGGAAACGTGCCTTTTCGGCTGTAATTGTTTGCGATTTAACAAATTCATCGGGATTGATGCCGCCGCCGCTGTAGACTGCTCTGCCCGAATCGGTTTTGCTTTCCGCGCCTTTTGGTCTTGGCGGCTGCGATTCGTCGGCGAGCGTTCCGCCTTTTGTATAATAATTATAAAGATTGCCGTCTGAATAATCGCGTTGGATAAGCCGTCCTGAAGGAGTTTCATATTTGGCGATTGTCAAAAGCAGCATCGAGCCGTAGTCAAGGACAAACGGATTTTGCACCAGACCTTTCCCAAAAGTGTTTTCACCGACGATTAAAGCGCGGTCGTGGTCTTGAAGCGCACCGGCAAGAATTTCCGAAGCCGAAGCCGTGTTGCGATTGACCAAAACGACCACGGGCGTTTCGTCAGGAGTTTTGTTGTCGGCGCGGTAAGGCGGAGCGTTTGCGCCGTCAATTCTGCCTTTTTGCGTAAAAATTGTCTGTCCGGCGGAAAGAAACGTATTTGCCACGCGGTAGGCTTGACTGACTAAACCTCCGCCGTTGTCCCGCAAATCAAGCACAAGCTGTTTCATTCCCTGCGCTTTTAGTTCCCGCATTGCCTGAATAAATTCGGCATAAGTGGTTTGATTGAAACCGCCTTTCATGGCGATATAACCGACACCGGGGCGAATCATATAAACTTCGGGAATCGAAGGCTGCGAAACCGCATCACGGATGATTTCAACCATTTCGCGTTTTCCGCTGCCGTAACGCTCAACCGTGATTTTCGCCGGAGTTCCGCGCGGTCCGCGCAGAAAATTACGAACTTCAATTAATGATTTGCCGAGCATCGAAACGCCATTAACGTCAACAATTTTGTCGCCGTAAAGAAGTCCCGCGCGATTGGCGGGCGCACCGTCAAATGTCGCTTTGATATAGGTGGCAATGACTTTGCCGTCAGCATCGCTCAAATCGCCGATGGTTGCGCCGATGCCGAAGTATTGTGAATTCTGGTCGGTGCGAAATTGGTCAAACTCTTTGGCATCGAAATAATTCGAGTGCGGGTCGAGCGTGTGAAGCATCGTGTCAATCGCCGTTTTGAAAAGCTCGTTATAATCAAGTTTCTTTCCGTTAACGTGATTGTCTTCAATCAAGGTCAAAGCCTCTGCCACGCCTTGTTCGATATTTTCAACTCTGACGGCTTTTCCCGCTAAGGTTGTTTTTATATCATTAGATGTTTTTGGATTGACTTTGGAAGCCGTTTCGTTTTGGGCAAATGTGCCGGAAACGAGTAAAATGGTTAAGAGCAGACTGCTGAAAAAGGAAAATTCAGGACTGAATCGTTAAAATTTTCATTCCGTGTAATTTATTAAACGGAATCTTAAAGTGTGAGAAAGTC
>MWZA01000207.1 GCA_002050455.1 Acidobacteria bacterium 5-1
GATTGAACCCATTCCGCGATAAGTTTTGAAACTGCGTCCTTGAATTAATGTTTCCAAAACTTGCAGACGCGCCTGCGCTAGTTCCAACGGTGAAAGTTTAACTTCTTGTCCTTGTCCCTGTTGTTTGATAACGCGCTCGACTTCTTCTAATTTGATAGCTTTGCCGTTGACTGTCGCGGCGGTTTCATTCGGATCAACTCCACCGGAAGTTGTCGAATTAATATTCGCACTATTACTTGAACAATTTGTCGAAACAAACGCGGCAATCGCTAACAAAGCAATTGTAAAAAACTTAAATTTAAATTTTAGCACTGTGGCTTTTACTCCTTAAAAATTAACTATCTTTGTCATTACTTGATTTTTTTATCTCTTTTATGTTATAAATCTTGTTTTTGAGTTTATAACAAAACTCTCTCTTTCTACCTCGTTATTATTTTTGGAGGCTTTTAGAATTATGGCAAAACGATGCGATGTCTGCGGCAAAGGTCCGCAATTTGGAAATAATGTTTCACACGCGAATAACAAAACGCGGCGGCGGTTTAACCCAAATCTGCAATCAATCCGCACGCAGCGTCCGCAGGGCGGAAATGTGCGGATGAAAGTTTGCACGCGCTGTATTAAAGGCGGCAAAATTATCAAAGCGGCGTAATTACTTTTGAGGCACAACCGGGAATTTTGGTTGCCAAACGTGCGATTTTTTCGGCGTTTGGCTTTTATTTTAGTTCAAAGTTCCAAGTTCAAGGTTCAAAGTCGGCAGGTTTTCAACTTTGAACCTTGAACTTGGAACTTTGAACCTTAAATGATCGCGATGCACTCAATTTCAACCCGCGCATCTTTTGGCAGACGCGCCGCTTGAACGGTTGCCCGCGCCGGTTTGTTTTCGCTGAAAAACTCTGCGTAAATACCGTTCATCGCCGCAAAATCATCCATATCTGCTAAGAATACGGTTGTTTTAACGACATTATTCAAATTTGTTCCCGCCGCTTCCAAAACCGCGCTCAAATTTTTCAAAACCTGACGGGTTTGTTCAGCCGTATCTTCGGAAACAAATTCGCCAGTTTGCGGGTCAATCGGGATTTGTCCCGAACAAAAAACCATATTTTCTACTTTTATGGCTTGTGAATAAGGTCCGATTGCGCCCGGTGCGTTTTCCGTTGTAATTATTTCTTTCACAAAAATATTCGCCTTCATTTACTTTTCGATTAGTTAAGCAAAAGGCGAATTTTAACAGATAAGATTCTAGATTCCAAATTCCAGATTCCGAATTATGAACATCATCAACCAGTCAATCTGGAATTTGGAATTTGGAATCTGGAATCTTCAGGAATTCATTCTCTCGACGGCAATCACGCCCGGAACTTGCTCAATTGAACTTATTACTTTGTCGAGATGTTTTTTATCAAAAACCTCAATCGTTACTTCGATTAAGCCCCGATCGTCTTTGGAAACTTTTGCACTCGCATCACGAATACTGGTTTTGATTTCGGCAATTGCATTGGTAATTCCCGCCAACATTCCCATGCGATTTTCCGTCGTTGCCAAAAGCCGCACTGATTGAATTTCTTCTTTTTCATTTTTTGCCCATTCAACCTCGACAATCCGATCTTTGTTAATCATCAGCTGCTGGACATTTTTGCAGCGTTTGTTATGGACGACAATGCCTTTTCCGAGCGAAATATATCCAACAATGTCTTCGCCGCGAAGCGGGTTACAGCAACGGGCGCGGGCGGTTAATAAATTGTCAACGCCCTTGACGATGATGGCATCTTCGCCCAAACCGATAAATTTTTTAACGGCTTTCATTCCGCTTTGCAGCCGCGTTTCTTTTTTCTTTTCAGGGTCGAGTTCGGCGAACTTTTCCGCGCCCAAAAATTTTGCTATTACGTTGCGCGGCAAGGTCTTTCCGTATCCGATTGATGCCAGCAAATCTTCCGATCTACCCAAACCATACTCGTTAGCAATGCGCTTTAATTCATCTTCGTTATTGAGCAGTTTTTTTGGCGCAACGCGGAATCTGTCGGCTTCCTTTTCAAGTAGTTTGCGCCCGATTTCGATTGATTCGGAGCGTTGAGCTTCAGAAATCCAATGACGAATATGGTTTCGGGCGCGGGAAGTTATTACATAATTGAGCCAATCACGCGAAGGTTTGGAATTCGGTGTGGTTAAAATTTCAACCACATCGCCGTTTTGCAGTTCTGATTTAAGCGGCACGATGCGCCCTTTTATTTTTGCGCCGGTGCAGGTGTTGCCGACTTCCGAGTGAATTGCATAAGCAAAATCTATCGGCGTTGAACCGCGCGGAAGTTGAATGACTTTACCCATCGGCGTAAAAGCGTAAACGTCTTTTGGATACAAGTCAAGTTTTAGTGATTCGATAAATTCTTCCGAATCTTGTGTTTCATTGGTTGTTTCAACCAAGGGCAATAAAAGTTTTTCTACCGTTCGGCGCAGTTCGTCGAGACTTGCATCTTCTTCTTGTTTGCCGAGTTTACTTTCCTTGTATTTCCAGTGTGCCGCAACACCTTCTTCGGCAATCTGGTGCATTTCTTCGGTGCGGATTTGGACTTCAAATGATTGACCGCTGTCGCCGATAACCGACGTATGGAGCGATTGATATAAATTATCTCGCGGAATCGCAATCCAATCCTTAAAACGCTCCGGCACAGGTGTCCATAAATCGTGGATAACGCTCAAAGTCAGATAACAATTCTTTTTCTCGTTGGTCGTAATTATTCGGGCGGCAATCAAATCATAAACCTGATCAATCGTCAGTTTGCGTTTCTTCAATTTTTTCCAAAGCGAATAAAGGCGTTTAACGCGACCTTGGATTTCGACAAACGGCACGTCGTTTTCATCGAGTTTTCCCCTGATTGAACTGGTAATTTTTTCCAGCGCGGCTTCAAGTTCCGGACGACGCGCTTCGACTTCAACGGAAAGTTTTTTATATTCCTGCGGATAAAGATTCTGAAAAGACAAATCTTCAAGTTCGCTTCGGACTTTACCCATTCCCAAGCGATGCGCAATCGGCGCGTAAATATCAAGCGTTTCTTGCGATATGCGGGCGCGTTTTTCAGGTTTTAAAAATTGCATCGTCCGCATATTATGAAGGCGGTCGGCAAGTTTTATTAATACGACGCGAACATCGGTGGTCATTGCCAAAACCATTTTGCGGACGTTTTCGGCTTGTTGTTTTTCTTTGGAAAGATTGCTGATATGCGCGATTTTTGTCAACCCGTCAACGAGCTGCGTGATTTCGTCGCCAAAGTAATTGCGGATTGTTTCAAGGTCAACGAGCGTGTCTTCGACGACATCGTGCAGAAGTCCGGTGGAAACGCTGATTTCATCGAGCCGCATTTCCGCCAAAATGTCCGAAACTTCTAACGGATGCACGAGATAAGGTTCGCCCGAAGCGCGTTGCTGCCCCTTGTGATGCAAGGCAGAAAACATATAAGCCCGCCGGATAAGTTCAATATCAGAGTCCGGGCGATTTTTCTCTACTTTCTCGATGATATCTTCAATGCGAATCATACACAGTCGTCAGTTATCAGTTGTCAGTTGTCAGACTTTGATGACTGATAACTAATAACTGACAACTGAAAAAGGCGATACCCAATAATTATTGTAATTGAGTATCACCTTTCTTAAAAGTTATGTTTGAAAAATCTATTTTTTATTAGCCGCTTCTTCTTCAGCTTTCTTTCGCGCCTCTTCTTCATCCGCCTTACGTCTTTTTTCAGTCGCAAGTTCGGTATATCTGTCTTTGGCTTTCTGGGCATCGGCTTTTAATTCTTCTTTTAAATCCATATTCCCTTCCATTTCAGCCAAACGCATTTGTTGAACTAAAAAGTTTGCTTTGTATGACCAAGCAGAATCACTATTCGGGTCAAGTTCGACAGCTTGATTGATTAAATCCAAACCTTCGGAAGCACATTGCTTGAACTGTTCAAAGACTTGCGGGTCTTCCGGCTTATTAAATTCAAATTCCGGTTTGCCTTCTTTGATAACCGTTCTCTTAACCGGTTCAGTATCCGAAATATCGTTAGCACAACTATACTTTTTTGCCGCCAATGAAGTGTATGCTTCGGCACGCTGTTCTCTCGGCACATTTGCATTTTGCGTTCTGGCAGTTACCCAAGCCAGCCATTCATCGTTGCGGTTAAGATTTTCCAAAAGATTAGCAACTGCTTTAAAAGAACTTTGGTCACTTACGTCGTCCGCCAGAACTTTTTTGTATTGCTCAATCGCCTCTTCGGCGGTTGCCGGATTGGAACGATTGCCAATATATTCCGAATGCAAAGTGCGGGCTAAAAATAATTGCGCCGTTCTACCTTCGAGGGTTTTTCCCTCCGGATCACGGGCAACTGCATCACGAAAAAGCTGTTCGGCTTCTTGGAATTTTCTGTCTTTATAGGCTTGTCCGCCGTCAACCAAATTTTTTCTGGTGATGATGCGGTTGTAATAAGCGCAGTTTGCTCCGATTAAAACTGTAAATAAAATTAAAACTAATATCCCTAAACGAGAGAATCTCATTCTTCGACTCCATTTACCACTTATTTAATTGGCGAAAACAGAAAATTTTCATTCCCGTTTCCGCTAATTAAAGTAAGCTAAATTTATTGTGCTAAATCATCAATCTGCAACCCGATTGGCTGCGCCCCTGCTTGTTTAACGGCATCAATCACATTTACAACATCGCCGTATCTGACCGAACGGGGCGATTTAATAAATACGGTCTTTTCAACTTCATTTGTTCCTTCGCGGACAACTCCGTTATTTTCTCTATCTTTAAAGATTTGTGAAAGCGCAGTTGTTAATCCGCTTGGGTCTGAAACATCTCCGACCGGCTCGTTGTTTAAGGTTAGCTTTTTATCAGCTTTATTTACCGCCACAACTAAAGTCAAAGGATTCGGTTTCGGATTTTGTTGTTGATCTTCCGGTTTCGGTTCAGCCGGAACTTTCGCCTCAAAACGACTGGGCTTGAGCGGCGAGATGACCATAAAAATAATCAAAAGCACCAATAAAACGTCAATCAACGGCGTAACATTGATATTTGGTGTAGCTCCTTCTGTCGAGCTGCCTGTTGACATTGCCATATTTTATACTCCTGTTCTGAAATTACTTACATCAGTTTTTCAGGTTAAAATTATTGTTCTTCTGTATCGCCTTTTTTCCTGTCGGCGACTAAACCAATTTTGTCTATATCCTGTTTGCGAATCGTGTCAATTGCTTCAACCACTCTGCCATAATCAACATCCACACCGCTTTTTATATAGACAATTCGTTTTTCGGGAGTTTTATTTTCCATTAGCCTTTTCACCTTATCTCCCAATTCAGTTAAAGGAAATTGTTCTTTCCCGATATAAAAATTGTTGTTGTCGGGAATTGCAATGATGACTGATGTATCTTTTGCAATATCCGGATCATCTTCGGGACTAATCATATTTTTCGGAAGATTAACGGACACACCTTGTTGAAGCAGAGGTGTAACAATCATAAAGATAATCAGCAATACCAACATTACATCAACCATCGGGGTGACGTTGATTTCCGAATTATACTCTTCGGCTCCGCCGATTTGCATTGCCATAGTAAAAATTTCTCCCTGTCTTTTATTATTAACTATTTAATTGTCTAGTGCGTTGTTTGATGAAATAATCAACCAATTCGGATGCCGAATTTTCCATTTCAACACCAAAACTCGTAACCTTATTAGTAAAATAGTTAAACAACCACACTGCCGGAACTGCCACCGCAATACCAAAAGCAGTTGCTACCAACGCTTCGGCAATCGAACCGCCGACCGCGCCGATTCCCGCTGTTTCATTGGCTCTCAAAGCATTAAACGCGCCGATAATACCAACCACCGTTCCGAACAATCCGACAAACGGAGCAGTTGAACCAACCGTTGCCAATCCGGCAAGACCGCGTTTTAATTCGGCGGTTTTAACGGCAATCGCACGCTGCAAAGCGCGTTTCGAGGCTTCCATTTCTTCACCCGAAATATCCGTATTGCCTTGATGTGCGGCAAATTCCTTCAAACCCGATGACACAACCATTGCTAAATGCGAATCTTTATGTTTGTCGCTGATATTGATGGCTTCGTCAATATTACTGTTTTTCAAAGCCTGCGCCACTTTTGGCGCATATTGCCGCGACTGTTGTTTAGCTTTACTGTAAGTCAGATAACGCTCGATGCCGACGGCAATCATATAAACCGACATCAGTAAAAGAGTTGCGATAACAATCCAACCCGGAATAGTTAAACTCCGAGCAATTTCATATATACCAAAAGGTGTTGCTTCGTTTGTGAACATTAAGAAAAAGCCTAGAACCTTAGTTACAAAAAGGCTGCCTAAAAAAGTCATGATTTATCCTCCCAAAGAAATAAAAATTTTATTATTGCAGATTTTTAATTGGGAGAGATGGTTTCCCGTTTCTCCCAATTAATTAAGCTAATTTTATTGAGTAAAGTTGTAAATAATTACTCCCGTAACTTTGACGGGTTCACCCGAAAGTTTCGTTGGAGTGAACTTTGAAGCGCGTGCCGCTTGGACAGCCGCCGCTCTGAGTAATGGATGACCACTCACGGCACTTGCCGAAACAACATTGCCGTTTTCGTCTATTGTTACCTGAACATTGACTGCTCCGCTGGCTCTAATCGCTTTTGCCGCCGCCGGATATGCCGGTTTTACCAAATTACTTGCCTTGCCGTTGACCACGCCGCCCGAAATAGTCTTCGGTGGCGGTTTCGGTGTCGGTTTTATAATTGGCGGAGGCGTTGGAACAGGTGTACTTCTTGTTTCCTCGACGGGCTGTGACGAGCTTTGAGCAAGCGTCGAACCACCGCCGCCGCTTACCTCTCTCGAAGGACCTTGCGGTTGAGCTGATGTTCTAACATCTCTGTCACCCAGCACAAAAGTTCCGGGCGGACGTGCCATCGCAGTACTCTTCTGTGTACTAGGCGGCGGCGGCGTGTCAGGCGGAGACTCATCAAGTCTTAAAATATTTTCCTTCCGCATCGCAACATCTACCGGTTTATCCTGCTGAACCTGTTTTTCTTCTTTTTGTTCAGGTTCAGGCGGCGGCGGTGCTTCTTCCGCAATTTGAACGGGCGAAACCAAAGTTGAAAGTTCTAGATCTCCGGCTCCAAGTCCGTAATCTAAAGCAAACAAACTATAAACCCAACCGCCAAGCAAAATGGCGGTCAGAACAACGAAAGTGGATAATAAAAATCCGCTTCGTCTGGTGTTCTCCCTCGTATTACTTTTTGATTCAACTAATTGATCTAACATTTTATTTTTCCTCCCTAATTACCGGTGCCAATGGGTCAAGGGTTACGAAATTTTGCTATTACTTTTGATGATACAAATAAAACCTCGAGTTGTCATCGTTAAACTTAAATTGACGATTCAACCTGAAAACTAATCAACTTTCTCTGCGTCTGAACTATTAATCATTTGGTGCGGGGCTGTCGGACTTTTGCCGGTCTGCAAACAAAAGTTCTACAATTTCAACCGCCGATGTTTAACGAAACGGAAAAAAAGCAGATATAAATTATTTAATTGACCAGCAACGTCTTGAAGTCTAAAACCTTATGCCGAGAAAGTCAAGAAAATTCTCTTACTTTTTATAAATTTTCAAAATTTTAGTCAAAAACCCGTAATAATTTGTTTAATTACAGACATTTTAGCTGCGTGCAATTGGTCTGCGCGTCACGGAACGCCGCGAAGCCGAAGCCAATCGTTCGGTTTTCTGCACCTCCGCCTGCTTCATTTTTGCCGCGCCGAGTTTATCCTGCCACCAAATTGCAATCGGGCTGGCAATGGCAACAGTTGAATAAGTTCCGGTAATCACGCCGACAAACAGCGCGAGCGAAAATCCGCGCAAAACTTCTCCGCCAAATAATACCAATGCCAGAACCGATAAAAAAACAAGTCCGCCGGTGATAATTGTCCGCGACATCGTTTGATTGATTGAATCATTTGTTAATTTATAAAGTGATTCGTTCCGATGAAGAGTCAGATTTTCACGAATGCGGTCAAAGATAACAATTGAGTCGTTGACGGAAAAACCGACCAATGTTAGAAGCGCGGCAAGCACTGTCAAACTGATTTCCCATTGAAAAACCGAAAAGAATGCCAAAGTTATTAAAACGTCGTGAAAAACTGCGATAACCGCTCCCGCCGCATACGTCCAGTCATAGCGGAAAGCGATGAAAAGCAAGATTCCGACCATTCCCAAAAGCGTGGCAATAACGGCTTGGTTTCGCAGTTGCGCTCCGGCAACCGGTCCGACTGAATCCGTTCCGACGATTTTATACGCCGCCGCTTCATCTTCCGGCAAACTTTTTGTTGCTTCGGCTTCTTTCCCGAAAGTGTCGAGTGCTTTTTTAACCATTGCGCGTCCGGCGTTCACCTGCGACTTTTCCGCTTCGGTTTGCGCCGTATTTTCGGCATTTGCCGTTTGATTTTGATTATCAGCATTAACATTTGAGTTAGCATTTGCACTTATATTTGCTGATGTTGCTGTGTTTGCTGCGGTATTAGTTTCAGTCTCCTGTGATTGAATAGTCGTTTGATTTCCTGCAACGCCTTCGAGCAACGGAACTTTTATCAAAACCTCATCTGTCTTATCCGTCGAAGCCTGAATAACGGCATCATTGACCCCGACATTCTGCAAAGCACTGCGAATAGCATCTTCCGTAGGTTTTTCGCCTTTAAATTTTGCCGTAACAACCGTTCCGCCTTGAAAGTCAACGCCTAAATTGAATGCATCTGTTCCGCCCGGAGTTAATTGTCTTCCGATTGCCGAAATTAAACCGGCTAAAAGAATCACGATGGAGAAAGCGATAAAAATCCGCCGTTTACCCATCCAATCCACTTTAATATTGCTAAATAAATCAAACATTTCTTTCCATGAAACCAAATCTAAAATCTAATTATCCAAAATCAAAACTTTACAATCGCAATTAAACACTCAATTTTTTCATATTAGGATTGCGTTCCAACAACCACATAAAAATTGTGCGCGAGACGAAAACCGCCGAGAAAAGATTAATCAAAAGACCTAAAATCAGCGTTACGGCAAAGCCGCGAATCGGTCCCGAACCGTAAAGGTAAAGGATAATTGACGAAATAATTGTTGTAATATGGGTATCAATAATGGTTATAAAAGCGCGGTCAAAGCCCAAATCGATTGCTTTGCGAACATCAAAACCGGCGCGAAGTTCTTCACGAATCCGCTCAAAAATCAGCACGTTTGAGTCAACCGCCATTCCGATTCCCAGAATCAAACCCGCAATTCCCGGCAAAGTCAGCGTCGAATCCAACACGATAAGCCCGCCGATTGTCAAAAGCAAATTCAGAAGCAGGGCGATAACAGCGTTAACACCTGCGCCGCGATAATAAAACAGCATAAAGAGAATGACGAGAACCAAACCGCCAATTGACGCTTCGACACCGGATTCGATTGAATCTGCGCCCAAACTCGGTCCAACCGTCCGCTCTTCCTGATATTCAATTTCCGCCGGAAGCGCGCCGGATTTCAATGTTAAAGCTAAATCTTCGGCGGTTGTCTTGGAAAAACGCCCTGAAATTTCGCCTGAATCAAAAATTTGCGATTTGATATAAGCGGCTGATTTAACTTCGTCATTTAAAACAACTGCCATATAATTTCCGATATTTTTCCCCGTCCATTCGCCGAATTTTTGCGCTCCGCCCGGTTTGAACGAGAACGAAATTTGATAATCGGAGTCGTTGCCCGTCCGCGAAACCGCTTGCGCGTCGCGCAGTTCGCTTCCGTCAACTACCGCCGGCGTTTCGACAACCACAAATTGTTTTGGTTTATCCGGCGGATTCTGCTGATTTGCCGTCGGCATTTCATCGCGGTCGGCATAAACCATAACTCGGCGGTTTGGCGCACCGGCAATAGATTGTTCCGCCGCTTCTTTTGTCGGATAAGTCTGCACTGGCGAAGGGTTTGGCGGACTGACAATTTTCATCAACGCCAAACGCGATTCCGCGCCGATTAATTTTTTGATGCGTTCCGGGTCGTCAACGCCCGGCATTTGCAGCAGAATCTGCCCCGAATCACTTGCGCCTTGCCGCTGCAAGAGAGGCTCTTTTACACCGAAAGCATTGATGCGACCGTCAATAATTTTCATTGCTTGGTCGGTTGCTTGTTCTTTTAGTAATTTTTGCGCCTGATTCGGCAATGTCCAGATTATCGAATTTCCGCTGGTGCTTTGATTCCAGACCGAAAAATCAACTTTCTTTCTAACGGCTTCGATTATTTCATCATTTTTTGAAGGGTCAGTTACATTCAGCGTTACCTGATAATTTCCGTTTTCGGCAATATAGGAAGCGTCACTGACGGGCAATTGTGCTTCTTGAGCGGCGAGAAGCGCGGCGGTTTGATTGTTTTCGGTCAAGTCTTTTAAATACTTTTCCGTCTTCACACGCATTACCAGATGCGAACCACCCCTTAAATCTAACCCGAGGTTAATGTTCTGGGCGAGATTTTCTTTAATGCCCGACCAAGTGAAGTCTTCTCCCGAAACCGAACCGCGGGGTCCGAATACAAGATAAATTCCAATTAAAGTAATAACGACAATGATTGCCGTTCTTATCCACAAACTACTATTTTTCATTTTATTCAGTAGACAGTAATCAGTAGACAGTAGACAGTAATCAGTCAACAAAACTGATTACTGTCTACTGACTACTGATTACTGTTCAGGTTTTCTGCCGACAACCGCGGTTTTGGCGATTTCGATAAACGATTTTTCCGCGCTTTGAATAATAAAACTCGTATCTCTGACTTCTTTGATTCTGCCGATAACGCCACCGTTGGTAACAACTTCATCGTTAATTTTGAGTTCGGCAATCATATTTTTTATTTCTTGCTGCTGTTTTTTCTGCGGCATTATAACCAGAAAGTAAAAGATTCCGAAAATAAAGACAAATGGCAACAGCGTCCAGATAAGACTGCCGCCTTCTTGAAAAAATAAGAAAAACATATTCATTTAAATTTATGCAGACCGAAAAGGTGTAATTATGTCAAAATAGCGTCAAATTATCAAAGCAAGACGGTCTTATTTGTTTAATTGTCTGGCAAAACCTCTATATTTTTTGCTTTTTAAGCCTTTTTCAAATTAAGTTGAATCCTTTTGTTCATATCCTTAATTATTACTCATTCGGCTCAAAAACTCACGTCGGAACTCGCCGAATTTACCAAGTTTGATAGCATCTCTTACCTTTTTCATTGTGTCAAGGAAGAACGCCAAGTTATGATGCGAAATTAAAATACTTGCCAACATTTCTTTTGATAAATAGAGATGCCTGAGATAGGCTTTTGAATATCGGCGGCAGACCGAACAAAAACATTCGATGTCCAAAGGCTCGGAATCAGTTGCAAATTTGGCGTTGCGGATATTCAATTTTCCGCTTGAGGTGAACGCGCTTCCCGTCCGACCATTGCGCGTCGGCAGAACGCAGTCGAACATATCGACACCGCGATAAACTGCTTCAACCAGATCTTCCGGCGTTCCCACGCCCATCAAATAACACGGCGCGTCCGGCGGCATCTGCGGCGCGAGAAATTCCAGAACTTCATACATCACCGATTTTTCTTCGCCGACGCTCAAACCGCCAATCGCGTATCCGTCAAAACCGATTTCCGTTGTTTTTTCAAGGCTCTCGCGTCTTAAATTAAGATGTCCCGCGCCTTGAATAATTCCAAACAACGCTTGTTGCCCGCTCAAACTTTGGGCTTCTAAAAATCCTGTGTCTGCGCCTTCGTTTTGCAATTCATTAAACCGATTTTTTGACCGCCTTGCCCAACGCGCCGTCATTTCCAAACTCTTTTGCGTCTGCTCAATTCCCGCGTCGCCCGGCGGACATTCGTCAAAAGCCATGACAATTTCCGCACCCAACGCCGCTTGAATTTCCATCGAAACTTCCGGCGAGAGAAACATTTTCGTCCCGTCAACGTGCGAGCGAAATTCCACGCCTTCTTCGGTTATTTTTCGCATATCGGTGAGAGAAAAAACCTGAAAACCACCCGAATCGGTCAAAAGCGAACGATTCCAAGTCGAAAATTTATGAAGTCCGCCGAGTTGACGAATTACATCAACGCCCGGACGCAGCCACAAATGGTAAGTATTTGCGAGAATTATCCGCGCATCAAGTTCCGTTTCAAGCCATTCATAACGAATACCTTTAACCGTCGCTTGCGTTCCAACCGGCATAAAAACAGGCGTTTCAATCACTGAACGCCTCGTTCGCAAAATTCCGCTTCGCGCTTCGCCGTCCTGCGCGGTGATTTTCCACTCAACAGATTTTTTCATTTAATCAAGTAAAGATTCAAACCATCAGCCACAAAAAAGCACAGAAGACGCAAATTATTTTTTGAGTTTTTTGTGCTTTTTTGTGGCTATTTCCTCTTACCAAGCAAAGCCCAGATTTGCTCTGCGCCCAAGGCTGTTTCGGAAATAATTTTGCCGTTTTCGTCAACCAAAACCGCTGAAGGCGTTCGGTTCATTCCGAGTTTATCGGAAATCTTTCGTTCTTTGTCCAGAACAATCGGAGATTGAATCTTCATTTCTCGATGCGGTTCGGTTTCGCCTTCGGAAAGCACCAGCAAATTCGGCTCATCGACACTTTTTGCTTTGTCCCATTCGCGCAAATCTTCAAGCATATTGACGCAGTGTGGGCAAGTTATATTCCAAAATGCAACCAGTGTTTTCTTTCCGAGTAAATCTTTTGAAGTTATGTTTTTATCGAAAACATCAGTTTGCGAAAATTCCGGCAGACTTTGACCTAACTTGGGCGGCGAACCATTGCCGTTGGCAATAAATAATAACTCTTTTTCCAAATCTTCGGCTTTTATTTTCTCAATTAATTGACGAATAGCGATGTCACCGACCGCTAAACGACTTGCAATTTTGCCGTATGAATTTATTAATACCGCCGTCGGCGTCCATTGTGCTTCAAAAAGTTCCGTGATTTCTTTATCTTTTTGCAGAAGAATTTGTTTAAGCGTTGTTCCGGCAAATTTGTCCAGATTCTTCTTTATTTCTCCGCTGCTGATAAAAACGAAATTCAATTTCCCTTTTAATTCGTCCTGCCACTGTTCGATTTCCGGCAATAAAGCCGCGCATGGCGAACAATTCGGGCTAATGAAGATCAATAATAACGGTTTTGCCTGTGCTAAAAGGTGATTGAGAGCGACTTGTTTGCCGTTTGTGTCAGGCAGTTTAAAATCCGGCGCGGGCATACCAATCAGCAAACCTTGCTCGGGTTGTGAAACGTCATCACGTTTAACTCCGTTTCCACCTTCGAATGTCGTCAATTCCAAAATCTCAATCCGCCGCATAATTTGCGTTTGCTGGTCTGATATTTTCTTTAAAAAATAAACGGCAACAGCTAAAAGCCCGACAGTTGCTAAACCGATAAAAAGTGACATAACATTTTCTTCCGAAGTATTATTTGATGAATCTAAAAGGCTCAAACCTTGATTTTCGCTTCCTTGCAAGATGAGAAAAAAAGAGAGTATCGCAAAAATTGCGTTGCGAAGCAAACTCTTTGCCGAAACTGGTTCGCTCTTGATTTGCCCAAAACAATGACAATCGGGCGCGTTTCCCTTCGCCATTTGCCAGAGCATTCCGCCGATAAATATCAAGAGCAGCAAAAATCCGCCAATCGCGCCAAACCACGCGGTTGAAACCGGCAAAAGCAGAATTGCGATAATAATTTCCGCTATCGGCAAACCAAGGGCAAAAGGTTTCGCCAAATCGTTCGGCACGCCAAAATCTTTAACCGCTTTTTCCGAGCCTTCGAGGTCAAGCAGTTTCCCGATTCCCGCAAGCGCGAAAATCGCGGCGAGAAATAACCTGATTAAAAGTAAAATTATTTCCATAAAATTAGGTGGCTTGCTGAAATTCAGCTAAAACCTGCTCGACCTCATTCGGTAGATCCAGCCGAAGAAAAAAGTTTGACGGATAAACAGCCGCTTCGCCTTCTTCATCTATGATTCTGACGTATCCGCTTGCCGTATACCGTGTTTGGTAAATTTTACAAGGAATCAAAAGTTTTTCGTCATCGGTTTTGACGCATAAAGCATAACCTTCTTCGGGTGAGGTTGTCGGATTTGAAATTTCAATCTGAAATTCTCTTGAAGGCGAAATTTCACCTCGCAAAATTTGTCCTGCTTCTCTCACGCTTTCAAGAAGTCCTTCAAAATTTTCCTTTGTCATTTTAATAATTCCTCAACTATTTTTCTTAATTTCAGAAGTTCGTTTTTACTTAAATCCGCCTTTTCGTTTTTCTTGTAAATCTCCAACATCAAAATTTTTCCGTCGCTCGCCGCCCAATAGTAAATTATCCTCGCACCGCCGCGTTTTCCTTTACCTTCAATCGCCCAACGGAGTTTTCTAATGCCACCGCTTCCTTGTATAATTTCGCCGAGTTGCGGGTCATTGCACAAATCAATTTGAAGTCGGGTGTAAATTTCATCCGAAAGTAATTTTACAACTTTTTTGGTAAATTTTTTAGTTTCCGTAAAATTAAGTAAAGGTTTCATTATTTTTTGTTTTTACCTTTGTGTCGTTCCTTCAAACGAAGCGGCGTGGCGAAAAATTCAAATTCTTCGCGCAGACGGTTTTCGATATAGCGCAGATAAGAAAAATGCAGATCCGCTTTGCCGCCGCCCGAGGTAAAAATAATAAACATCGGCGGGCGCAGTCCGGCTTGCGTTATATATTGAACATGCAGACGCGAAAAGCCGCCTTTGACGGGCGCGGGCGTTCCGCCGCCTTTTGGCTGCGAGATATTTTCTTCAAAAAATTGATTTAGTTTTGAAGTCGGAATACGCAGATTCCGCGCTTCGTTGGCTTTGACGACGAGCGGCAGAATTTTCGCAACCCGTTGTCCGGTCAAAGCCGAAATCATTACAATCGGCGACCAGTCAAGAAATTTCATATTTCGGCGCAACTCGCGTTCAAATTCGTAAATCGTATTTGTTTCTTTTTCTTCGAGCGCATCCCATTTGTTGACAGCTAAAATTATCGAACAACCTGATTCAACGGCGTAACCGGCGATATTTGCGTCCAGATTCGTAACGCCTTCCACCGCATCAATCAACATAACCGCCACGTCCGCACGTTCCAGAGCCTTTCGCGCCATTATCACGGAGAGTTTTTCCGCCATCTCGGTTGTTTTACCTCTGCGCCGGATTCCCGCCGTGTCAATTAGAATAAATTTCTGTCCGTCAACCGTCAATTCCGTGTCAATCGCGTCGCGCGTTGTTCCCGCAATCGGCGAAACAATGACTCTTTCTTCGCCCAGAATTTTATTGAGCAAGGAAGATTTTCCGACATTTGGGCGACCAATGATGGCAAGTTTTATTTCTTCTTGTTTTTCTTCCAGCACTTCTTCGTCAAAACTCAAAACATCGAAAACCTCATCCAAAAGTTCGCCGACGCTGTTGCCGTGTTCGGCTGAAACGGGAATAAGTTCAAAGCCGAATTGATAGAATTCGCCCGCTTCTTCTTCAACTTTTCTTGTTTCGGCTTTGTTTGCCGCAATAAACACGGGTTTTCCGATGTTTCGCAAAAAGAGCGAAATTTCCTCATCAAGCGGCGTAACTCCGGCGCGGGCATCAACTACCCAGATTATTGCTTGCGATTGGTCGATGGCGTGCGAGGCTTGTTTAAAAATGTTCGCGGGAATAATCGCCT
>MWZA01000154.1 GCA_002050455.1 Acidobacteria bacterium 5-1
TTTTATCCTTGAGTTGCGTGTATTCGGTTTCCGCCCACGTCATCTCAACCGTTGGGCAACTTCGTGTAAAAAAAATCGGGAGTGACTCAAAGGAAAGAGATTCAGCCGCCGATTGACGCGGACAAACGCGGACAAACATCAAACCAAAAACAAATTGGGATTTGTCAAAGAAATGACAGGAGTGAAGTAATGCTTGAAAACAGCTTGTTTTTTCAACCATCGCACAAAATTTTAGAAACCGGTAAAACACGCAGAACCGTCGAAAAGTTGACAAACTTTTTGCGGCTCATTTTATTTTTATCAATTTTTGTCGTTGCCGCGCATGCGCAGCAATCTTCGGGCGAAGAAGATGAAGATTTAATTAAACCAACCAGACCGGGCATCGCTAATCCGGCGGAGTTTCAAAAATCGGGCGTATTGCAAATCGAATATGGCTATGACGGAAATTTTCGCGCCGATGAGTTTCGCTCGCAGCAAACCGCGCCGCTTACCATTCGTTTTGCACTCGTCGAGCGCGTTCTTTTGGATTTCAACATTGATACGGTTATTTCCGAGAAGGACGAAATGGGAATGCGCGAAACCGGAGTCGGCGACACCAGAGTCGGCGTGCAAGTTCTCGCACTCAAAGACACCGAACGGCATCCGGCATTGGCTTTTGCTTTTTATGCGAAATTACCGACAGCGAGCGACGAAAAAAATCTCGGCGCGGGACGCACGGATATATCGCGTCGTCGCTTTGTTGAGCAAAAAGATAAACAAAACAGATATTGATTTTAACGCCGCTTATTTAAACGTCGGGCGCGAGTTTGGAGACCGTCGAGCTTCGGGCGGTCAAGCCGCGCTTTCGGTTTCCCGTGAATTTGAAAACAATTTCGGAGTAATCGGAGAGCTTGCCGGACAAAGCGAGGACGACGTGCAGCCGAAGGGAATTTTTGCGCTTGGCGCGATGACTTACAAAGCGAGCAAACGTCTTCAATTCGATGCCGGACTGCGATTCGGTCTCAACCCGGACGCGCCGCGCATCGGCGTTTTCGCCGGATTTACCGTCGGCGTCGGCAATCCTTCTTAAGAAACGATGATTGTTGTTAATTCTTAATTTTTGGAGGAATTTATGAGCCGCTTTTTCCGCAATAACGGACTCTCGATTGTGTTGTTCGCTTCGTTTTTCTTTTCTCTTGTGGGGCAATACTTGACTGGTCATCACGAGCGTCAATTCCGCCGTTAAGTTTTTTCAATAATCTCACCGCAGAAAGCTAAATCTGCTCGACCTGTAATGAGCATTTCGCCATCTTCGCGCCAGATAGCTTTGGTTGCGCCGCCTTCCGCATGAACTAAAACTTCCCTATTTGTTTTGTTGGTAAAAGCACTTGCAACTGCCGCCGCAATCGAGCAAGTGCCAGACGAAGATGTTTCGCCCGCGCCGCGCTCCCAGATTCTTATTTCTACATTTCCCTTATTAATTACTTTCACAAAAACGACATTCGTTCTGTCGGGAAAAATTTCCTCAAACTGCTCAATTTTTTGCCCGATGTGTCGCCAATCGAACATGTTAAAATCTTCGACAAAAATACAAGCCACCGGATTACCAACGTCAACAAAGAAAAAATTGATAACTATTTTTTCTTCAGGCAATAAGATGGAAAATGAAGCTGCTTCTTGTGTTTTATCTTTACCTTCTAAAATTGCATTAAATAAAGGACTATCGGGCAAATCAAAATTTGGCTTGCCGAGTTCGGCGAGAAACCAAAACGTATTTTCTTCGCGTTTGAGAAAATTATAAATTTTAATTCCGCTTTTTGTTTGAAGCCTGAGCGATTTTTCGCGCCACAGATTTTTGTAATAAAGATAGGCGACAGCGCAACGCGTTCCGTTGCCGGAAAATCCCGCTTCGCTGCCGTCGGGGTTAATGATGCGGCACGAATAATCTGCTTCTTTGCCATTCAATTTTTCTAAAATTGCGATGCCGTCCGCGCCAACGCCGGTATTCCGATGACAGATTTCTTTTGCGAATTCGCCGATGTCAGCAACTTTGGAAAGTTGGTCATTTTCGATGACAATGTAGTCGTTGCCGAAGCCGTGAAATTTGCAAAAATTCATTTATTCTCTTCAAAGATGCTCAAGGGTTCGTTGGAGTAACTTAAATTTTTAACCAAGAAAAGAAGAACAAACCCGATAATTAAGAAAATTATTTCCAAAATAACTATAATAAAAAAAACTACAATCTCTGCTAACCAAAACATTCCGCACATTTCTTGAAGATTATTCTCTGAACCTTTTGGAAACAGCAACAGTATTCCTAAAAAACTAAAAAAACTCCAAATAAACAGAACCAGCGCGAATTTGATTTTAACGAGAGTTGTATTTTGATTCTTTTTTACAAAATTTTTGTAAAAAACAAAAACCAAGATAAGAAAGAAAGCTACCGATATGCCAATGTGAAACCAAAACATTAAATTAGCCATTTCTTAATCAACAATATTTAGAAATTAACCGAAATCATACTCACCCAAAATGAAACGCCAGTTTCGCGCCGGAACGATTTTCAGCGTCATCGTAGCTGTAAAATTCTTATTTTATCCAATCGGCGATGAAAACATTTGTGTCGCCCTGTTTCGCGGCATTTCTGTTCGATGCGAAGACCAGCTTTTTGCCGTCGGGCGAAAACATCGGGAAACCGTCAAAAGAATCATTATATGTAACTCTTTCCAAACCAGTTCCGTCAGTATTTATCAATGCCAAATCGAAATTGCGTTTTCGTGCATCGGTGGCAAAATAATTCGTGCAGAAAATGATGCGTTTTCCGTCAGGTGTGAAAAACGGTGCAAAAGATGCCGTATTAAGGCGCGTAACTTGGCGTTTATTGCTTCCGTCGGCGTTCATCGTCCAGACTTCAAAAACCGTCGGCTCAATCAAATCATTGGCAAGCCGGTCTTTGTAACGCGCTATTTCCGCTTCCCTGCGCGGATGATACGCGCGATAAACGATTTGTTTTGAGTCGGGCGAGAAAAACGCGCCGCCATCATAACCGAGTTCGTTGGTCAGACGCTTGACGTTTTTGCCGTTTTTGTCCATCGAATACAAATCCAAATCGCCGTCGCGCATTGAAGTAAAAATGATTTTTCTGCCGTCGGGCGAGATTGTCGCTTCCGCGTCGTAACCCGGCGTGTTCGTCAAATGCTTGATTTTTTTGCCGTCCGGCGTTGAAGTGTAAATATCGTAATCGGGATAAATTGCCCAAACGTAGCCTTTTGAGTAATCGACGGGCGGCGGACATTCTTTTTTGCCGCTAAAAGTTGAAGCGTAAAGAACTTTTTTGCCGTCTTTGAAAAAATATGAGCAAGTCGTGCGTCCGTCGCCGTTAGAAACTATTCTCACATTTGAACCGTCGCTGTTCATTGAATAAATCTGGTCGCAACCGCGCCCGTCGCGTTTCGATTGGAAAATCAATTGTTTGCCGTCAAACGAAAAATACGCTTCGGCGTTTTCTCCGCCAAAGGTTAATTGTTTGATATTTTTTAAATGTTTTTCGCCTTCAACTGCAAGATTGTCGTCATTTGCAAATGAAAATGCCGACTTGAAATCAAAAAAACTAAATTCGGTTTTCGCCAAACCGCCAGCTGTTACGGACGAAACCGACAGAAGAAAGATAAAAACAAATGTCAATAAAAATTTCATAACTATTTCTCAAATAATTGCCTTTTGGTTAATTATAACATTTCTCTGCTTAGTTTCAGGAATTAGAAGAAATGAAAATGACTCAGCATTATTTCCTTCATTTTTTTTGTGATTTTGTCAGGTTGGGAAAGCAAATCACTGATAATTGCAGCCGAGTTTGCGCCCGCATCTAAAACTTCCCGAAAATTTTGTAAAGTAATTCCGCCGATGGCGACAAGTGGGAAATTTCCAATCGCTTCGCGCACAATTTTAACGCCTTCGATTCCGACAATTTTATCGGGCTTTACCTTTGTCTTTGTCTCAAAAACGGGACCAATTGCCAGATAATCAATCGGCAGTTTTACGGCTTCGGCGGCTTGTTTCAAGCTATGAGTAGAAAACCCGATTATCGCTTTTTCGCCCAAAATTTTTCTTGCCCGTTCGGGCGGCAAATCGTCCTGTCCGAGATGAACGCCATCGGCTTTCAGCGCAAGCGCAATATCAACGCGGTCGTTAATAATAATTTTGACATCATTTTTCCGCGCAATTTCCAACACTTCTTTCGCCTGTTTATAAAATTCTTTCGGCGAAGCATATTTTTCGCGCAGTTGAACGAATTTCGCGCCGCCGCCAACCAATCTTTTAACTTGCTCGGCGTGTGAAAGTTTTGTAATTCGCGGGTCGGTGATTGGATAAATTTGGGGAAGAAACATTTGGGATAATGGTAAATGGTAAATGATAAATGGTAAATGGAAGAAAGGATTTTATTTACCACTTACCATTTATCATTTACCATTATTCACAGCGATTTAACCATCAAAAAACCGTCTTCGCCGTTGCTGTAATATTTTGGAAGCCTCTGCACAATTGTGTAATCGTAGCCGCGATAAAGATTTTGCGCCGCAATGTTGCCGACGCGCACTTCCAGCATCATGGTGCTGATGCCGCGTTTTCGCAACGCTTCTTCGGTGTGCCGCAAAAGTTTAATTCCCAACCCGCGCCGCCGATGTTCGGGCGCAACCGCGACAGTTGTAATGTGTCCCGTTCCGTCTTTAATATCCACCATCACAAAAATAAAACCGATGATACTTTGATGAGGCGTAACAATCCGGTAACTGAGGCTGTTTGGTTCATTCAAAAGATATGAAAAAGTATGTTTTGTGTAGTTTTCGCCCGCTTTGAAACAGCGCAGATTTAATTTCAAAATTTCTTTGAGATATTGGTTGGTCAGCGGGCGAATAACATAAGTTGTCAGCGGCGCAGGAACGATTATTTCCGGCTCAAACTCAATGGGCGGAACGAAAAATTCACGAATTTTTTGTAAAACTGCCATAAACAGTTAGCAGTTAGCAATTATCAATCAACAAAACCGATGACTGATGACCGTTGGCTGTTAAAGAATTAACATACAATCGCCGTAGCTGTAAAAACGGTAACGCAAACGAACGGCGCGTTTGTATGCTTTCATTATAAGTTCGTAACCGCCAAAGGTCGAAACCAAAACGAGCAAGGAACTTTGCGGAAGATGAAAATTTGTCAAAAGTCCGTTGATCGCTTTGAATTTATAGTTTGGCGTAATCGTCAAATTTGCCAATCTTTTGCCTGCAGAAATTTTGCCATTTTTATTAATAGACGATTCCAAAGCCCGCGTTGTTGTCGTGCCGACGGCGATGATTTTTCTTTTTTCGATTTTGGCTTTGTTCAAAAATTCCGCCGTTCCCGCGCTGATTTCACACAATTCGGGGAAAACTTTATGTTCGGACAAATCGGAAACGCGAACCGGCTCAAAAGTTCCGTAGCCGACGTGCAGAGTTATTTCCACAATGCACACGCCGAGATTTTTAATTTTCTCTAAAATTTGCGGCGTAAAATGAAGTCCCGCCGTTGGTGCGGCGATTGCTCCGCGCCTTTTGGCAAAAACGGTTTGATAACGCTCGCGGTCCTTGTCCGGATTTTCCTGTTCGCGTTTAATATACGGTGGCAAAGGCGTTTGCCCGATTTTGTCTAAAGTCTCGTTAAAATCTCCGTCGGTTTCAAACTTTGCGACGACACGACCTTCTTTAGTTTTTTCCAAAACTTCCGCCGTCAGATTTTCGCCGAAAATTATCTTTCTGCCTGTTTTTAATCTTCGCGCCGGACGCGCAAGCGTTTCCCAAATCTGATTTTCAATCTCACGAACCAAAAAAACTTCAATCTTCGCGCCCGTTTCGCTTATGCCGAACAGTCTTGCGGGAAAAACTTTTGTGTTATTGAGAACGATTACGTCGTCTTTTTTTAAAAACTGCGGAAAGTTATAAAAATGCTTGTCTTGAAAAGATTTTTCGGCACGATTGACAACCAGCATTTGAGAGATGTCGCGCCTTTCTAATGGATTTTGCGCGATTAATTCTTCGGGCAATTCATAATCAAATTCGGAAATTAACATAAAACAAAAACACAGATTAACATAAAACCTCCGTCGGCGGCTGGCGAACGCATATTATGACTGTGATTAGAAAAATTTTCCTGTAACTGTCCACCGACAACTGACGGCAATCTGATTTTCGTTTATAATTTTTAAAATATACCGTTAAAACTTTCAAAGGAGTTTCAGATGAAAAAATTATACTTTTCTTTATTTTGCTTGATTGCCGTATGTTTAATCGGCGCAGAAGCGCAAGCGCAGAGAGAAAAAACTGCTCAACCGAAAGCAGAAATTACCGCGCCGCCAAAAAATTATCAACCGCTGACAATGGAATCTTCAACCGAATTGCAGACGCTTCTCAACAAAGCCGTCGGCGATGTGTTAAATATCCAATTCAAAGAACGAAAAATCCGCTCAGACGAAGTAGCGGCAACTTTGATTGACCTGCGCGACCCGAAAAATTTGACATCAGCAAATTTTAACGGCGATTTGAAAATTTATCCAGCGAGCGTCGTCAAACTGTTTTATATGGCTGCGCTGGAACAATGGCTCGAAGACGGCAAATTGAAAATGACACCCGAACTTGAGCGCGGTTTGCGCGATATGATTGTTGATTCTTCAAACGAGGCGACGCAGTATATTTTGGACGTTTTGACCGACACTTCGAGCGGCGGCGAACTTCCCGCCAAAGAATTTGCAGAATGGTCTTATAAACGCAACGCCGTCAATCGTTATTTCGGCTCGCTCGGCTATGAACGCATCAATGTCAATCAAAAAACGTTTTGCGAAGACGCTTACGGACGCGAACAGCAATTTCGCAACTACAAAGGCGAAAACCGCAATATGTTGACAACCAACGCAACGGCGCGGCTTTTGGCGGAAATCGTTTTGCGAAAAGCAGTTACGCCCGAAAGAAGCGGGAAAATGTTGGAATTGCTAAAACGTGATTTTAGCAGAACAACCACCGACAAAGACGACCAAGCGCACGGATTTACGGCGATTGCACTGATAAACCGAAAAATGACGGATGCAAAACTCTGGTCAAAAGCCGGTTGGACTTCAAAGACGCGCCACGACGCCGCCTATATCGAAACGCCCGACGGTTTGAAATTTGTCCTGGTTGTTTTTACGGAAAATATGTCGAATGAACGCGACATTATCCCGATGATTGCGGGCAAAGTTTTGGATAATCTAAAAACCATTAAGTAATTTTTACAAACGTGGTAAAATGTTTTTCAAACGGGAGAAAATTATGAAAAGATTGTGTTTGTTGTTTTTTATTTTGATGTTTGCAGTCAACACTTTTGCTCAATATAAACAGCCGCCGAAGGAAACTGAAGATATTCTAAACGCGCCCGCGCCGCCTGTAACTGTTGTTAGTCCGGCAAAAGATAAAATTTTATTGCTCAAACCGCTTCGTTATCCGCCGATTTCCGAACTTGCCGAGCCGATGCTGCGCCTTGCCGGTTTGCGTATCAATCCAAATATTAACGGGCAGCATCGTCAACCGTATTTTGTCAAATTGTCGCTCAAAAATATCGCGGACGGCAAAGAAACGCCGATAACTTTACCAAACGGAGCGCAGATAATTTCGCCCAATTGGAGCGCGGACGGCAAATATATCGCCTTCGGTAATCAAACGCCGACGGGGATTGAACTTTGGATTTTAGATACGGCAAACGGAAAAGCCAAAAAGTTGACTAATCTGAAAGTCAACACAGTTTTCGGCGGATTCGATTGGATGCCCGACCAAAGAAGTCTTTTAGTTAATCTTGTGCCGTCAAAACGAAATGCCGCGCCGACTAAATCAGACATCCCGACAGAACCGAATATTCAAGAAACTTCCGGCAAAGGCGGCGCGGTGCAGACCTTTCAGGATTTGCTGAAATCGCCGACGGATGAGAAATTGTTTGAGTATTACGCAACTTCCCAACTCGCAATTGTTGATTTAAACGGCAAAACACGCGAAATCGGACAGCCCGCGATTTTCGACACGACAACGCCTTCGCCCGACGGAAAATATATTTTGACGGAGCGAATTCAACGACCATTTTCGTATCTTTTTCCCGCTTCGCGTTTTCCGACGGAAGTCGAAGTTTGGGATCTGCAAGGCAAAATAATTTACAAGTTGGCGAGCATTCCGCTGCAAGACCAACTGCCGATTCAAGGCGTAACAACTGCGCCGCGCAGTTACGATTGGATTCCGACGGAAAATGCAGCTTTGATG
This sequence comes from Acidobacteria bacterium 5-1, assembly GCA_002050455.1. Classification (GTDB taxonomy): domain Bacteria; phylum Acidobacteriota; class Blastocatellia; order Pyrinomonadales; family Pyrinomonadaceae. The sequence goes on from MWZA01000154.1 coordinate 8,286, forward strand.
TGGGCGGAAGCACTCGACAAAGGCGACCCGAAAAATAAAATCACGCCGCGCGATAAATTGATGAAACTTGCCGCGCCTTTTACTGCCGAGCCGACGGAAGTTATCAAAGTTGAACAACGCTATTTGGGCAGAAGTTTCGGCGAAAAAGACGGTTTGATGCTTTTTTACGATTTTGACCGCGACACGCGCCGCCGCCGAATTTATATGATGGATTATCGTTCAAACAATGCGCCGAAACTCGTTTCCGATTTGAACACGGGCGACCGTTACAATGATATTGGACAACCTGTTTTGAAAACTTTGCCGAACGGCGAGCGTGTGATTTTACAAAATGGCGATGAAATTTTTCTGACCGGCGCGGGCGCGTCGCCCGAAGGCGACAGACCGTTTTTAAGAAAGATGAATCTTAATACTTTAAAATCGGAAGAAATTTGGCGTTCCGGTAATACCGAGTTTGAAAGTTTTGTTGTATTGATGGATGACAACGGCTCAAAATTCTTAACCCGCAAAGAATCTCCGCTTGACCCGCCAAATCTTTATCTGCGTTCTGCGGCGCAAAGTCAAACACCGCAGAAGTTAACAAATTTCACCGACCCGACACCGCAGCTGCGCGGCATTACGAAAAAACTTGTCAAATATAAACGCGCTGACGGCGTTGATTTGTCGTTCACGCTTTATCTGCCGCCGAACTACAAGGAAGGCACGCGGTTGCCGACTGTCGTTTGGGCATATCCGCTTGAATACACGGATGCTTCGACGGCAGGACAAGTGTCGGGTTCGACAATGCGTTTTACAAACATCGGCGGTTATTCGCATTTGTTCTTTTTACTGCAAGGCTATGCGGTTTTGGACGATGCAACGATGCCGATTGTCGGCGACCCGTTGACCGTCAATGATACTTTTATTAAACAAATTGTTGACAGCGCACAAGCCGCGGTTGATAAAGCAGTTGAGATGGGCGTAACCGACAAAGACAGAGTCGGAGTCGGCGGGCATTCTTACGGCGCGTTTATGACGGCGAATCTGCTGGCGCATTCCGATATTTTCCGCGCGGGGATTGCGCGAAGCGGCGCATATAATCGCACTTTAACGCCGTTTGGTTTTCAAGGCGAGAGGCGCAATTTTTGGGAAGCATCCGAACTTTACTCGAAGGTTTCGCCGTTCTTTTTTGCCGATAAAATCAATGAACCGCTGCTCTTGATTCACGGCGAAGCCGACAATAATCAAGGCACTTATCCGATTCAATCGGAACGGCTTTTTGCCGCCATCAAGGGCAATGGCGGAACGGCGCGGCTTGTCATGCTGCCGCTCGAATCACACGGTTATGCCGGACGCGAATCAATCGGACACGCGCTTTATGAACAAATAAACTGGTTTGATAAATATGTAAAAAACGCGAAACAGCGTGAAAATAAAAATCAAGCCGTCAAACAATAACTTAAATTGAAAGAACTCCGTTTTGCAGCGATCAAGACAGAGTTTTTTCTCGCCAGATTTTCTGGAAAAGATAAATTTTCTTTAAACATTCTAAATTGTTCTGATTCTAAAATATGAAAAATAAACAAGTTTATTTTCTTTTACTTTTTGTATTCGTCCTTTCTTTCATCGGACAAACCTTAGCGCAAACAATGCCGAAAGATGCTGATCCAAAACTCTGGCAGCAAGCATTGGCAATCCATAAAAAAGCCATAATCGTTGATGGACACAACGACATTCCTTCGCCGATGTATGACGAAGACTTCGACCTCGGCACATCAAGTGTCGGCAAGTTTCACAAAGACGGTGACCCGTTTCACACCGATTTGTCGCGCTTTAAACAAAGCGGCATCACGGGCGAATTTTTCTCGATTTATGTTTCCCGAACTTACGCCGAAAACGGCGGAAGCGGCGCGGCGCGGCGTGCGCTTGATTTGATTGATGCGACGTACCGCGAAGTCGAAAAATATCCGAATCAATTGGTTATGTGCAGGACAGCCAATGAAATTCGCAAAGCTAAAAAACAAAACAAAATTTGCGCCTTAATGGGCATTGAAGGCGGACACGCGATAGAAGATTCGCTCTTTGCCTTGCGCGATTTTTATCGGCTTGGCATCCGCTATATGACTTTGACGCATAACAATACAAACAATTGGGCGGACGCACACCGCGACGAACCGCGCAACAACGGTTTATCGGATTTCGGCAAAGAAGTTGTGCGCGAGATGAACCGGATTGGAATGCTGGTTGATATTTCGCACGTTTCGGTCAAAACGATGTCTGATGTTCTGGACGTTTCAACCGCGCCGATTATCGCGTCTCATTCGAACGCACGCGGCGTTGCCGACCACACGCGCAATGTTCCCGACGACATATTAAAGCGGATTGCCAAAAACGGCGGCGTGGTAATGATAAATTTCTATCCTTCATTTCTTGATGAAAGAACCAACAATGAGGAAAACGAACGCTCCAAACGGTTAAAGCCGCAACTCGACGCGCTCAAAGAAAAATACAAAGACAATAAAGAAGCCTACAATCAAGCCGAACGCCAACTTTTTGCGGAAAATCCGATTTATGTGCCGAGCTATACGCGCATTGTTGACCACATTGACCACATCAAAAAAGTCGCCGGAATTGATTACATCGGCATCGGTTCGGATTACGACGGAGTTCCATTTTTGCCGCAAGGAATGGACGGAATGGAAGACCTTGTTCTGGTAACTTATGAAATGCTGCGGCGCGGTTATTCGGAAACAGACATCCGCAAAGTTTTAGGCGAAAATTTTATGCGGGCATTTGAACAAGCCGAGAAAGTGGCGAAAATCAATTCACGCAAAATCAGCGGCGAAGGCAGTTTGAAGAAAATTAAATAATACTGTGTCTTGGTTACACTTTATTTGAGTAAAACTCGTTCTGAGAAAAATTGTGACCGACAATCAATTCAACTAGCTTTTCGATTTAGTTACTAAAAGTGTGAGCGGCATACAGAGAGTGGAAAAAGACATTATTATGATTAAGGAAAATGTCGCTGAACTTAAAACCGATGTTTCGGAATTAAAAGAAGAGCAAAAAAGAATCGAAAAAGAAGTTCGTCTGAATACTGTTGCGATTAATGAAATCGTGTCTGAGCAATTCAGAACTAAAATCAGAGTTGACGAATTGGAAAGAGCGTCTGTTTGAGGCTGGCTTTTTCAAAAAAACAAAAGGAGTCGTTACGCGAAAAATAACAGTCTTGACAACTCCTTTCTCTTTAATTCAAATTCATCATTTCTTTTACATATTTCGCGGGCGGCGAACCAAACGAAAGCATCTCGTCGTGCATCTTTTTCAAATCAATTTTGCCTTTGTGTTTCGCTTCGTAAGCGCGGCGTAAATCGTTGATTTCTACCGAACCGACATAATAAGTTGAAAGCTGCGTTGAAGAAAGCTGGGCGCGTTTCCATTTTCCGGCGGCTTCGCCTTCTTCCTGAAAACCTTCGTTCATCATAAAGGCAATCGCTTCTTTTTCCGTCATTCCCGCCGTGTGAATTTTCTGGTCAATTATTGAATTAATGATAACGCGGAGTTTCATCTTAAGCTGCTGCATCTCGACTTCCGCGCCGCCGTAACCGTGTTCCGCCATCAATTGCTCGGCATAAACCGCCCAGCCTTCGGTAAATGTGCCGCTGCCGAAAAGAGCGCGAATCATTGTCGGAGCTTTGAATTTATTTGAGTGCATTATCTGCAAATAATGTCCCGGCATCGCTTCGTGAATCGTCAAATCCTGCAGCATATAATCATTATACTCGCGGAAAAACGAATTTTTCCTAACTTCGGTCCATTCTTTCGGCGTTGGCGAAATGGTGTAAAATGTTTCGTTCTTCTTCTCGAAAGGTCCGGCGGAATCAAAATAAGCAACTGTGCTTCCGCGTGCAAATTCGGGCATAACGATAACTTTTACAGGCTCGGTCGGCACGGTTACGAGATTTTTTGCGCGGACAAATTCGGTTGTTTCCTTCAAAATATCGTTAGCGCGGTCAACAATCGTCTCATTTGTCGGATGAGATTCGGCGAGTTTGTCCAAAACGGCTTTGATAATGAATTTTTTGCCCGGTGCTTCTGAATTTTTTATTGCATTATTCCCATTTGGATAAAACTTTTTATAAAGCGGCAGCGCAGTATCAAACATTTTGTTTTGCGTCGCCCGCAAATCGGCTTCGGCGCGTTTGAGAAGTTCTTCCTTTGACATATCGGACGAGAGCGCGAATTTCAATTTCTGTCGATATTTTGCATCGCCCAGACGAAAATCGCCCGTCGAGCGCGGCAGCAAATCCTTTTCCAGCCAATTGCCGTAATCTTCGAGCGCGGAAACAGCTTGCGCCTGCGCGGGCGCAAGTTCCGCTTTCATTTCCGGCACTTGGTCGGCAAACATCTGCAAATCGCCTTTGATTAAACTAATCACGCCCCTGTTTTGCGCGATTGCCGTTTCGGTATGAACGCGCGGCGGATTTTTCAGATTTGCTTTGGCGGCGGCAACGACATTCGGAATTTGTTCGAGCCGCGCTTTGGCACTTGCCAATCGTTCTATAAGCGGCGCAAAATCCCGCGAAATCAAATCATTAAGCGCACTGCCGACGTTGTAAGACATCGGATTCCATTCGTATTCGCGCAAAACTTCTAACCTGAATTTATTGTATTCAAGATTATCGCGCATAATGCGAGCGTCAATGTTGTTGACTTTGCTTAGTTTAGAAAACGGAATTTTTAGAAGCTGCACAAAATAAGCATCATTAAATTTACGGGAATTTTCGATTCCGATTAAACTGTAATCGTTCAGACGATTGTCGTAAGCGTGTTCGCCGAGATTTGTCGCCCATTCAGGATTCATCTTCAAAAGTTCGGCGATGTATTTGTTTGCCAACGCTTCAAATTTTTGGTCAGGCGTTTCTTTTGAAAAAGCCGCCGCCGTTTGGAAAAAAAACAGTCCAATCAACATCAACGTCAAAGATTTTATAAACATTTTTGATTTACCTTATTGTAAGTTTTAGAATTTTATTTATTATGAAGATAATTTTCGTTTAAGTCCAATTTATTTGGCGCAGATTAAGTTTTCTTTGCGCTAAACGCGCCTCCGCATAAATTTTTTTGTGTTTCATTTGTTGGAAGTTTGCGGTATAAATTAGGTAAATCATTAATTTTGTCCGAAAACTTAAAAAATATGAAAACTGAAAAACAAAATCGTCGTGAATTTTTGCAGCTTGGCGCAGCAGGTTTGACCGCGCTGACTTTTATGAAAAATACTAATGCCAAAACGCAGACAAATATGCAGATTGAAGAAATAACCATCAGCGAACTGCAGGACAAAATGAAATCTGGCGAACTTTCCGCACGTAAATTGACGGAAATGTATCTGCAAAGAATTAAGGAAATTGACCCAAAACTCAATTCTGTTCTTGAAACAAATCCTGATGCGCTGAAAATCGCCGGTGAATTGGACAAGGAACGTAAAAATGGCAAAGTGCGCTCGATGATGCACGGCATTCCCGTTCTTTTAAAAGACAATATTGACACCGCCGACAAAATGAAAACGACCGCCGGAAGTCTGGCTTTGGTTGATGCGCCGACACCGAAACAGGACGCTTTTGTTGTTCAACAACTAAGAAACGCGGGCGCGGTCATTTTAGGTAAAACAAATTTAAGCGAATGGGCAAATTTTCGCTCCAACGATTCTTCGAGCGGCTGGTCTGGACGCGGCGGACAAACGCACAATCCGTATATTTTAGACCGTAATCCGTGTGGTTCTTCTTCGGGTTCAGGCGCGGCAGTTGCGGCAAATCTCGCGGCAGTTGCGATTGGAACGGAAACCGACGGCTCGATTCTTTGTCCGGCTTCGATTAGCGGAATTGTCGGGCTAAAACCGACGCTCGGTTTAATTTCCAGAAGCGGAATTATTCCGATTGCCCACAGCCAAGACACGGCGGGACCGATGACGCGCACGGTTGCCGATGCCGCAATTATGCTTTCCGTGTTGACCGCCGTTGATAAAAGCGATTCGGCAACTGCCCAAAACGCAGCCAAATCCGAAAAAGATTATGCAAAATTTTTGCAGAAAGACGGTTTGAAAAACGCAAAAATCGGCGTGGCGCGAGATTATTGGGAGCGAAACGCGGAAGTTGATAAAGTAATGAACACCGCGCTTGATGTTCTGAAACAAAACGGCGCAACGCTCATTGATGTAAAATTCCCGACGCTTCGACAGTTCGGCGATGCCGAATTTGAAGTTCTTCTCTATGAATTTAAAGCCGATTTGAACAAATATTTGGCACAGCGCGGCGGAAAACATAAAACGCTGGCAGATTTAATCGAATTCAACAAGCAAAATGCGGCGAAAGAAATGCCGTATTTCGGACAGGATATTTTTTTGAAAGCCGAAGAAAAAAGCGGTTTGAACGACCGTGCCTATCGGCTTGCGCTTTTGCAAAGCAAGGTTTTGACGCAGGACAAAGGCATTGACGCGGTGATGGATAAAAACAAACTCGATGCGATTGCCGCGCCTTCAAACGCGCCGACGTGGATGATTGATTTAGTCAACGGCGATTGCGGCAGTGGTTATGTTTCGAGTTCTTCGCTGGCGGCGGTTGCCGGTTATCCGAACATTACCGTTCCCGCCGGTTTCACCAAAGAATTACCAATCGGCATTTCATTCTTCGGACGCGCTTTCTCCGAACCGACTTTGATAAAAATCGCCTACGCTTTTGAGCAAGCAACAAAAGCGCGGAAAAAGCCGAAGTTTTTGCCGACTTATCAATAAGATTTTTTTAGCCAAGAATCACACGAACAGCACGAATTATTTTTATTTCTTACATTTGTGGAACAAACAATGAATGATACAAAGTTAGTTCGCGGGTTGAGCCGCTTCGACTTAACGGCGATTGCCATTAACACGATAATCGGCGCGGGAATTTTCGGTCTGCCGTCAAAAGTTACGGCTTTAATCGGCAATTACAGTTTGCTTGCCTTTGTCGCCTGCGCTGTGATTGTCGCGTTTATTGTTTTGTGTTTTGCGGAAGTCGCCAGCCGATTCCAGAATACCGGCGGAATGTATCTGTATGCAAAAGAAGCATTTGGCGGAGTTGTCGGGTTTGAAGTTGGCTGGCTTTACTGGATTGTCCGCATCACGACTTTTGCCGCCAACTGCAATTTGCTGCTCGCTTATCTCGGTTTTTTTGTGCCGTCGGCAAACGAAGGTTTTTTGAGAATTGCGCTGATTAGTCTGATTGTTTTGATTCTAACGTCAGTTAATTTTATCGGGGTGAAACAATCGGCGATTTTAACCAACATTTTTACGGTCGGAAAAATCGTGCCGCTTCTGATATTTGCGGCAGTCGGCTTGTTTTTTGTTCAGCCCGCAAATTTCAATTTTTCAGCCGCACCCGAATATGGTGCATTTTCAAGCGCGGTTTTACTTTTAATTTACGCTTTTGTTGGTTTTGAAGCGGCGGTTATTCCGGCAGGCGAGGTTCACGAACCGAAGAAAACTATGCCTTTTGCATTGCTGACCGCTTTGGGAATCGTCGCCGTTCTCTATATTTTGATTCAAATAGTCTGCATCGGAACTCTGCCCGAACTCGCCGCTTCCGAACGACCAATTGCCGATGCCGCAAATAAATTTTTAGGCAGTTTCGGCGCGTCATTTATCACAATCGGTGCGCTGGTTTCAATTTTTGGAAACTTAAACGGCGGATTTTTGACCGGTTCGCGGATACCGTTTGCGATGGCTGAACAACAGGAACTTCCGCAGGTTTTAACGAAAACACACGAAAAATTTAAAACTCCGTATATTTCCCTGCTTTTGACGGCATTGATGATGTTCATTTTTACCATCCAATCATCGTTTATTTCGGCTTTAACTATCAGCACCATCACGCGGCTTCTGGTTTATGCGACGACGTGCGCTTCTCTGCCTGTCTTCCGTTCACGAACGGATGCGCCGAAAGCCGAATTTCTTGCGCCTTTCGGCATTGCCGCTTCCGTTTTGTCGTTGGTTTTGACGGTTTGGCTTTTGACAAATGTGGATTTCAAAAAAGAAGGCTTAACGATTTTAATCGTCGCGCTAATCGGCTTGGTGCTATATTTTGCATATCGTTTCGGCAAAGGAAACACCGCCGAATCGCCGCAAACGCCGCAAGACAAAATTATTTGAGAATAGCGTCAGTTCGAGATTCGGCTTTCCCCTTAAGTTACACAAAAAAAGAGGTTATTAAAAGTTTCCATCTTCCTTTGTGTTCTCCGCATAACTTTGCGGAGCGAAAAACCAATCTTTAGGCGCGAACTCAAAACTCTCAAGTTTCCGGTAACTAAGCATTTACGCAGTTTAAGGAACAAAAGAATTCGGAGTCGGCAAATCGGTGTTTTCTCCAAATGCTACTCCTGTGAATCCGGCTGTGCTTTGTTGGAGATACCACGTTCCGTTTCTGAATACGGAAACATCCGCCTTTCCGTCGCCGTCATAGTCCGCCGGGGTCGGTAAATCAGTTCCCAATCCAAATGCGATTCCCGTGATTCCAGCCGTTGATTGATTCAGATACCACACACCATTTGACGGGCGGAACACGGCAATATCAGTCTTCCCGTCGCCGTCGTAATCTGCCGGAACAGGTTTGTCATTGCCGTCGCCGAATGCCACGCCGAGAAATCCGAGCGTACTTCTTTGCAAATACCAGATTCCCGCACGATAAACCGCGATGTCCGCTTTCCCGTCGCCGTCATAATCAGCTGGAATAGGTTTATCGCCCATTTGTCCGAATGCCACGCCGCTGTTTTGATTATTGGCGAGATTAAGTTGATACCAAACTCCGTTTGACGGGCGAAAGACGGCGAGTTCGGCTTTGCCGTCGCCGTCGAAATCAGCCGGAACGGGAATATCGGTCGGTGCGCCGAAAGCGATGCCGGTAAATCCAAGACTGCTTCGTTGCAGATACCAAATACCACTGCGATAAACCGCGATGTCGGTTTTACCGTCGCCGTCGTAATCGGCGGGAACTATCTTGTCGCCCATCTGACCAAAAGCCATACCGGTAAAGCCACCTGTAGTTTGGTTCAAATACCACACGCCGTTTGACGGGCGGAAAACGGAAATATCTGCTTTGCCGTCGCCGTCAAAATCAAAGGCAGTCCGACGAACAGCGGTTGCGGCGGCTTGATTAACGGTAAAGATTTGTCCGGCGACAAGGATTGTTCCCGTTCTCGCCGCGCCTGTGTTGGCTGCGACGGTAAAGGTAACAATTCCATTTCCTGTTCCGCTCGCGCCGGAATTGATTGTGATAAATGAAGCATTACTCACGGCAGTATAAGCACATCCCGCCTGTGTCGTTACGGTAATCGTATTGCCGGAACTTCCATTTGCATTAGCGTTTATGCTTGTCGGCGAAATGGAATATGAGCAATTATCATCATTTTGAATCGTTCCCGTCCCGACTCCGTTAGCGATTGTGGCGTTTGTCGCGTTCGTCAGATTAACCGTGAACGTTTCGTTCGGCTCAACCTCTGTATCACCGTTAACCAATACCGTTATGGTTTTGCTGGTTTCTCCCGCCGCGAATGAAAGCGAACCGGAGGTTGCCTGATAATCACTGGGCGAAACTGCCGTGCCGTTCGCCGTCGCATAATTGACCGTGACGGTCTGGCTGCTCGCACCTAATAGACTGACGGTAAAGGTAAAGGCGGTTGTTCCGCTGTTGCCTTCGTTTGCCGAGACGTTACTGATTGAAAGAGTCGGTGCGCCGTCATCATCAATAATTGTTAAAACAGCCGTCGCCGGTGTGCCAATCGTTCCGCCCCCGCCGGGATTGCTCAGGGTAATATTCACCGTTTCATTAGCCTCGTTTATCGAATCGTTAATAATCGGAATGGTGAATGTCTGGCTTGTTTCGTTGGCGGCAAAAGTCAACGTTCCCGACGCGGCAGTGTAATCCTGTCCGGCAGTTGCCGTGCCGTCTGAAGTCGAGTAGTTGATTGTAACTCCGCTTGCCGCTCCGCCCGTTCTGGTCACAGTGATAGTGGCAGTCCCGGCGTTTTCATTGACCGTGAAATTCGATAATGAGAACTGAATGGAGCCGCCCGTATCGTCATTGAGAATCGTTCCGATTCCTTGTCCAACGGCGATCACGGCATTACTGGCGTTCGATAAATTGACCGTGAATGTTTCGTTTCCTTCAACCAGAGTATCGCCATTGACCTGAACGGTTAATGTTTTGTTTACTTCACCCGGTTTGAAAGTTACCGTACCGTTTGCGGCTGTATAATCTTCTCCGGCTATCGCTGTCCCGTTTGTCGTTGCAAAGTTCACCGAAACAGTTTGATTGCTTGCAGCCGAAAGGCTTACAGTGAAGGTAAACGCTGTTGTTCCACTGTTTCCTTCATTCAACGTTACGCTATTGATTGTCAGGGTTGGAAGCGTAGCCTGTGTAATCGTGAATGTTTGACCTCCGGCTGTAATCGTTCCGGTTCTCGCGGCGCCCGTCGTATTGGCGGCAATTGAATAAGAGATTGTGCCGTTTCCGGTTCCGCTTGCACCTGAAACGATTGTGATAAAAGAATCATTGCTGACGGCACTATAACTACAATCAGCACCGGAACTGATGACATTAAAACTGCCTGTTCCGGCAAAACCCGAAACGGTTGCGCTGGTCGGTGAAAATGAAAATGTGCAGCCGGACGCTTGAGTTACGGTAAAAGTTTGCCCGGCAATTGTAGCTGTTCCAGTTCTGGCAGAACCTGTATTAGCTTGAACTGAAAGCGTAACCGTTCCGCTTGCGCTTCCGCTGCCGCCGCTTGTAACTGTAATCCAATTAGCGTTGCTCACTGCTGTCCGACTGCAGCCGTTTTCGCCGGTTATATTCACGGTTACATTTCCGCCGGAACTACCAATAGCTTGATTTATCGGATTGATTGTGAAATCACAGGTTACTGTTTGAACTTCAAAAGCACCAATATCAATAATACCGCCTACAATTCGCGCAAAACCGCGTTGGTCAGTTGGTTCCGTAGCCTTTGCGTTATTACCGGCGTTAATTGCCGGACTGCCCGCAAGTAGGGCGTGATTTTCGGTTGTGCCGCCGTTAAGTTGAAGCGTCGGATCAAGCAGCGGGTCAACGCCGACTTGATTGCCGTTTGCGTCACCGTTTGTAATGCCGGTTGTGCCGAAACCATTGCCGATTAGATTATAAGAACTTCCTGCTGCGACTGCGCCACGAAAATCAGGCGAGGAGGAAGCATTAGCGACAGTGTTTCCGGCAACAATCGTGTTATTTAGATTAGCTGTATAAGAACTAAAATTATAGATGCCTCCGGCACCATTTGTGAAAGTTGTGCTGGTTGACTTGTTCTGAGTAACGGTGACGCTCGCTAGATTTAGTGTACCGGAGTTGATAATGCCGCCAGTGGTGTTAGTCGCCGTATTGCTGCTGACAGTTGAGTTGGTTAATGTCGTTGTGCCGTTGTTGACAATGCCGCCGCCGCCGTTGCTCGCCGAATTGCCGCTGACAGTTGAGTTGGTTAATGTCGTTGTGCTGTTGCTGCCGTCGTTGTAAATGCCGCCGCCGTCGCCGCCGCTAGTCGCCGAATTGCCGCTGACAGTTGAGTTGGTCAATGTCAATGTGCCGTTGCTGTAAATGCCGCCGCCTAAAAAACTCGCTGAATTGCCGCTGACGGTCGAGCCTGTCAAATTCGTTGTGCCGCCGATGTTGTAAATGCCGCCGCCGCGTCCGTCGCCTATGTTTCCGCTGACGGTCGAATTCGTCAAAGTCAATGTGCCGGTGTTGTTGTAAATGCCGCCGCCGATGATCGCCCTATTGCTGGTGATGGTCGAGTTGGTCAAAGTCAATGTGCCGGTGTTAACAACGCCGCCTCCAAAGTTGAGATAGCCAAGATTTGTTGAACCTGTGCCATTGCCTTTTGTAATCGTTACGCCGTTTATCATTAGATTCGCGCCCGGATTTACAAAAAACACGCGGCTTGTATTGTTACCGGAAATCAACAGATTACTCGCGCCGGTCGAGTTGGTAATCGTCAATGTGCCTGCCGTTGCCGCGTCATTGACGGCAAGTTCACCGCTCGTCAATGTAATCGTGCAAACTCCTGATGTGCAGCCCGCGCTGCCTGCCGGAATCGCAAAATCAATTACGTCGTCGGCTGCCGTTGCATTTGCGTTTAAAATTGCCTGCCGCAAACTGCCTGTGCCGCTGTCATTGGTATTTGTAACCGTAAATGTTGCGGCTGGATTTTGTTGATTGGAATTTGATTGTGCCGAAGATTTTATTATCGCCGAAGACATTGAAACGAAGACGAGCAAACCGACGGCAAGCGTTAAAAATGAAAAGTTAGTCTTTTTGCGGGAGCTAAAAACATACATAAAGGAAATCCTCTTTTTATTTAATTCATTTGTTGAAATACAAGAAAAATATAAATCGAATTATCTTACACTATAAAGCAGATTTGTTCCAACCAACACCGACCAATTAGGCAACCTGCGTTTGATTTCGTCCGGCAAAGACAAGCTCGACCGCTTGCGTTTGCGGGTTGATAAATTTTCAGTGTCGGAGTTTGTGGTATTTCGCGGGATTGTTTTTTTTTGCGCGAAGTTTTGCAAACTGATTTACATTACTTATCTTTTTTTAGAGTGGTGAATTTATGAATTTTATTTGAAAACGCCTTCGCCAAGGAAGTTTTCGCGCAAATATGAAATTGTGTCCTGCAAAGTTTCCTGCGGGTCGCGCGGCGTAAAATCCAATTCTTCTTCGGCTTTTCCAGAATCAAAATACCAAAAGTATTCCGCCATTTCGACGGCTTTGGCTTCGACAGGCGGAGTTTTGTTCCAATTTTTAAACAGCGAATCGAGAATGTTTGCGCCGGCAACTGCTAGTTTTTTCGGAACTTTTATCATCGGCGCGGAAACGCCCGAAAGTCTTTTGAGCCGTTTGAAAAATTCGTCAAACGTCCAATTTGCCGCGCCGAGCAGATATTTTTCCTGATGTCTTCCCTTCTCAAGCGCGTTGACAAAAGCCTGCGCCGTGTCGCGCACGTCAACAAAATTCAGCCCGCCGCTTGGTGTGAACGGAATTTTTCTTGCCAAAAAATCCAACACAACATTTGTTGAACTCAATCTCTCGTCGCCGCTTCCCAAAAGCAAACTCGGATTTAAGATAACGAGTTTTAAGCCTTTGCCGTCAAAATTTTCCAGCGCAGTCCGTTCCTGATAATATTTTGAGGCGTAATAAGCAAAGCGCGAAAATATATCAACCGGCTGCGGATAAGTTTCATCAACAATTTCGGGTTCTTCCGAAACGGCGATTGTTCCGCTTGACGACGACATCACAATAGTTTTGACTTTTGCTTCTTTTGCCGCCCCGCATAAAATCCGCGTGCCTTCAACGTGAACTTTGTTCATTGCCGCCGCGTCGTCGTTGTCGCGTGAAACTTTTCCTGCCAGATGATAAATCGCGGAAGCATTTTTGACCGCTTTGGCAACATCGTTTCTGCTGGTTACCGAACCTTCAAACGCTTCAATGCCCGCGTCTTTCATCCAAGCAGGCACGCTTGATGCCATCACGCGCAGATTTTTCGCGCCTTTGTCAAGAAATTCGCGGACAATGTGCGTTCCGAGAAAACCGGTTCCGCCGGTAATTAAAATTTTCTTTTCGGTTTTTGCCAACGCTTTTGTTTTCGCCATAAAAAAATTTGCTTTCAGTTTTTTCGCGTTTGTTCACGGCTGATTTCCCTATGTCATTCCAATCCAACTGCTCTCTGAAACTTCTCTCCAACGGTTGCGAATCGTTTCAAATTCTTCATCCGACAGCTTGCCTTCTTCAATCAATTGCGCGTTTTCGCTCCAATGTTCCGGCTTTGTCGTGCCGACAATCATCGTGTCAACGCCCGGAATCGAAAGCGTAAAACGCAGAGCCGTGGCGATTGATTCTTCCAAAGTTTTATTCAAAAAATCAAATTTTAACTTCTGAATTCTGTCCCAATACTCGTGGATATACGAATCGTCCGGTTTATTGGAATATCGAAAAACGGCGTTGGCAATCGGACGTTTGGCAATCACGCCCATTTGTTTTTCGGCGGCAAACGGTATATTCGAATCAATTTCAATCTGGTCGGCAATCGAAACAGAAGTCTGCAAGGAGTCGAAAACGTCCATTTCAATCGCCGTTCTTGCGTCTTGATTGTCGCCCGAATAACCGATGTAGCGCGTGTAGCCCTTTTCCTGTGCGCGTTGCAAGCCTTCAATAACTTCGCCGCGCCGCAATTCTTCGGCTGAACAGCTATGTAGCTGCGCGATGTCGAGATAATCGGTTTTCAAATTTCGCAAACTGTTTCCAATCGTTTCCAAAATTCCCCTTTTCGTCCAATCCGAGCGCGTGAAACCATCCAACGCGCCGCATTTCGACAAAAGATAATACTCCCGTCGGCGTTTTCCAACGGCTTCGCCAATCATCTTTTCGCTCGCCCAGTAAGCCGCCGCCGTATCAATCACATTCAAACCCGCGTCCAAAGCCGCGTTAAGTAATTCGGTAACATCTGCTTGTGTTGCGCCTTGCCCGATTTCCGCACCGCCAAAACCAAGTACGGAAACCAGCATATCGGTTTTTCCGAATTTTCTTTTTTCCATTGTTTTACGAAGCTCCGTCAAGTTCCGATTCAAAACGCAAACTCGTCAGTTTTCCCCGGTCGTCCCGCAGTTCCAAAACATTTTCGCTTCCGTCCGTTTCATATTGAACAACGATGCCGTGAACATTTTTAATTGTATCGGTCATTTTTTCGTTTTTTTCATCGGCTTTATCAATCCGCACAACGTTAACTTGATTTTCGCCGTTTCTCTTTTCCAAAGTTATATTTTCAAGATGAGCTTCCTGCTCTTCTTCGTTCATTTCGCCGTTGACAAATATTTGAAAACGGGCGCGGCGGGCGCGGTTTCGCTCTGAAAATTCCTGCAAAAAATTCTCCCACTCGTCCGGTATTATTATTTTTCTCGGTTCGGTAACTCTATTCATAATTTTTCCTCTTATTTAATTAAAGTCGTCTGTTTTCAAAGTTTGATTTTCCCGCAAAGACGCAAAGGAGAGTCAAAGCATGCCCTTTAAGTTTATTTCAAGTGCAGTTTAATCTTTAATTTTTCTTTACTTCGCGGCTTTGCGTCTTTGCGGGAAAGATCCCTGATTTATGCACAAATTTCAATTAACTTTCACCACAATTTTGCCGAAATGCGAGCCGCTTTCCATATATTTCAGCGCGTCTTTCACTTCGTTAAATCCAAAAACTTTATCAATGACCGGCTTCAAATGATTGTGCTGGCAAAGCATCAGATTCAGCTGCTCGAACATCTGCCGCGAGCCGACAAAAATTCCCTGCATTTTTACCGTTTTCATCAAAATCGAAGTCGGATTAAACTCGCCTTTGCCCGCCAAAACGCCGATAACCGCGATATGTCCGCCCATTTTTACGGCATTCAAAGATTTCTGCATCGTTCCCGCGCCGCCGACTTCAACGATGTGGTCAACGCCGCATTTTTCCGTCAATTCCAAAACCGCTTTGTCCCAATCCTCGCGTTCTTTGTAATTTATTGTTTCATTTGCGCTAAGTTCTCTGGCACGTTTTAATTTATTATCGCTTGAAGACGTAATAATCGTTTTCGCGCCGTAAATACTGGCAAATTGCAGTGAGAAAATTGAAACCCCGCCTGTTCCCAGCAGTAGAACCGTTTCAGCAGGTTTTATCATCCCCGAAACATAAAGCGCGTTATAAGCCGTAACCGCTGCGCACGGCAAAGTCGCCGCTTCTTCATAACTTAAATGGTCGGGAATTCTAACCAGACCGTTTTCGCTGAATAAGCCGAACTCGCGCAAACAGCCGTCAATATCGCCGCCGAGCGCAGTTTGTGCCTTTGTAACATCAATTGCGCCGTCAAACCAGCCTTGCATAAAAATTGGGCAAACGCGATCGCCAACTTCCCATTTTGTAACGCTTTCGCCAACCGCGACGACTTCACCTGCTCCGTCCGACAATGGAACCAAAGGTGTTTTCAGTTTCGGATTATACAAACCTTTAACCATCATCAAGTCGCGGTAATTCAAAGATGCGGCGCGAAATTTAACAAGAACTTCGGTTGACTTCGTTTCGGGCTTTTCGCGTTCAGTCAAAGTCAAATTCTCTATGCCAAATTCGTTTATTTCGTATGTTTTCATAAATTTTTTTAATTTCTAGCTGCTAAAACTTTAGCCTTCTTCATCCATTCTTCAATCAGCGTTTCAAATTCGATTTGCAGAGATTTGTCTTTGTCCTTCAAATACCAACGCTGAAGATTTTCCATCATTTGCAGCTTTTCCATTCCGCTTTCGCGCATCCCGTAAAAATAATTTATCGCCGCTTCCGGTCGCGGTCCCCAAGTGCCGATTTCTTGCAAAGTTTCGGCATCAAGACAAATCAATTTCGGAATCGAACGCGCATTATTTGTCAAATATGCGTCCATCAATTCCAAATTTTCATCGCGCAAAAGATAGCGTGTTTCAATATTCGGATTTTCCGCCGCGATTTTTTCAATCGTCGGAATATTTTGCGCCGCGTCGCCGCACCAACCTTCGGTTAAAATCAGCCAAATCATTTTGCGCTCGGCTCTTCGCGCTTTTCTCTTCAAAGATTCGTTTAACTCAATCGTGTTTCCCAATCTTTTCATTCGCTGCCGATTTAGTTTGCCGTAATTAAACATTGCCTCCGATTGATTCTGTCCGGTTGTTTTTCCTTCAAACAACAAATCATCTATCAGTTTGATGTATTCGGCAAAAGTCATTGATTTTTCAATGTAATTTTTCATAACGTTTGAATGTGAAAATGTGTAAATGCGAAAAAGCTGAGTTTCTAAAACAGAGTTACTTTTTCACATTTACACATTTTCACTATTTCACTTTTAATCGCGTTTCCGAATAAGTCTGTCCAAACTCCACGCGCCGCCGCCCGCAAAAGCAAAATATAAGAAAACAAAGCAGTAAAGAACCGCCAGTTCGCCTTTATTGATAATCGGGAAAAAGTCCTGCGGAGCGTGTGCCATAAAATAAGCCGCCGCCATCAATCCGCTTAAAATAAAAGCAACGGGTCGTGTAAATAAACCCAGCAAAAATAGTGAACCACCAAAAAATTCCAAAATGCCGGCGACCAGCATTAAGCCTGAAGCGTTGCCGCCGCCCGGTGAAGGCGGAAAACCAAAAAGTTTCTGGCTGCCGTGCCAGATGAGCAAAAATCCCGCGATGATTCGCAAAATGCTCAAGATGCGCGGTGTCCAAGTTGTCAAAGAAGAGTTCATATCATCCTCCAAAATTTATTGTTTATTATATTTAACCTTTTTGTAACTTCTTTTGCTACAAATGATAATGTATTTATTCCTGTTTTACAAAATTAATAATTATTTATTTTTATTTGGGCGAATTCGCCTCTTTTTCAACCGATTTCAACACATCCGCCAGCGTAATCCGTAAAAGTTTTTCTTCAATTGCCGAATCAACTTTGTCCTGCAATTCTTCTAAAACCTTTTGAATATTTTTGCCGATAAAGCAATTTTGATTCGGCATTTGCGGATGCAGAGCAAAAACTTCACTGCTTGAAACTGCGCGGTAAATATCCAGAAGAGTAATATCTTCCGGTTTTTGCGTTAGACAAGTGCCGCCGCAAACTCCGGTTTGCGAAACAACCAGATTTGCTTCGTATAAATTTCCCAACAAACGCCTGATGACAACCGGATTTGTATTTACGCTTTTGGCAATATATTCGGACTTCATCCGCTCATCGCAGTTTTTGGCAAGCATCGCCAAAACGTGAATTGCTATCGAAAACTGACTGCTTTTTGCCATAACTGTAACAAGTTTAGTTACAAATTATATTTTTGTCAAGTTTGATAGGAAAGGGAATTTTAGCAGATGTAATTTGTTAGCTGCTTTGCTTTATAAAAAAGATTTCCGACGGCAATCGTTGAAGTCGCACCTTGTTCAAATTTAATTTTTTCGTTGGAATTTGCCGGTTTAATTTCTTCCTTTTTTCCAAACGGGAGCGGCGGCGGTTCTTCACCTTCCTGCGGATAATCGCGGTTCAAACTTTCGTAAATACTGATAATTTCATCCCTTCCGTTTTTAGCTTCGGGATTACTTACGTCATATTTTAAGGCGCGTCGGTAATCGCCGAGCGCGGAGGCATACTGCCGCGCATCGGTTAGAGCAATTGCGCGTTTAAGGTATGCCTCAGCCAGAGCCTTTTTAGTCGCTTGGTCATTTGGTTTTGCCTCTAAGTTCTTTTCGGCTTGAGCAATTTCCGCGTTAAAACTCGTAACTTCAATCGGGTCTCCGCTTTGCTTCCATTTAGTTCTCGTTTCGGATTTCGGCACTATTGTCGGATTTTCCGTTGAATAATTTTCGCCCGAATGACTTGAAACAACCAAAGAATCATTCGAGTTTTGCGCCGGAGCATTTACATCAGCGGTTTGCTGAACGGCATTGCCGCAGCCAAAAGCTGTCAAAGCCAAAAAAAGTAAAACTGTAATTTTTTTCATAAATTTATTTTTTATCTATTTTCTATCAATGTATGGACGCGCCTGCACAACATAAATGCGTCCGTTCATAATTCCCCATTCGATGTCCTGTTCTTTTTTGTTGCCGAAGGCGCGTTTAATAACGATAGCGGCTTTGGCTAAATTTCTCGCCTGCAAATCGGTCAACACGCGATTCCGCACATTGGCACATTTGTCGGGAGTTTCCTTCAAATCGCCGATTTCGTCAAAAGTCAGCGAATTTTCCTGCTGTGAAAGTGTCATCACGATTACCGAATTCGACTCCGGATCAAACAAAATCTGTTCGGGAATGCCGTTGTTGTCAACGACTCTTGAATTATGTCCGCAAACCGCGCTGATGTAGACCGCGTTTTTGCTGTCCGGGTCGAACGGGTCTTTCGTAATCATCACGCCGCCTTTCTGCATATTCACGCCTGTTTGAATTAACGCCGACATATAAACGTCTGATTGGCTGACGTAATTTCTGACACGCGCTTCGTAAGCCTCAAATTTCCAGAGCGAAGCCCAGACTTTTTTTACTGCTTCGGTCAGATTTTCGGCGGTTTTCACATTCGGCACGCTCGAATAAAGTCCCGCACCCGAAAAATTCGGCAAATCTTCCGAGTTTGACGAACTGCGGACAAAAACAGCGCGTCCGCCAAGCTGCGTTTTCCATTTTTGAATAATTCCTTTTTTCAACGCCTCGTCAAATTTTCCGTTTTGAATTTCCTTGCGAAATTCTTCCAACTTCTGACGGCGCACGCGTGGATTGTGGACAAATTCATTATCGAAGGAAAAATCATCAAGCTTCTTATTAAAACCGTTGTCTTCCATAAACTTATTATACCAATAGAAAGGTACGGTAAAGCCGTCGGGAACAATCACGCCCGGAATTTTGGCGTTCATCATTTCGCCCAGATTTGCCGATTTTGAGCCGTAAATAACGCTGTCTTTTTTTCGCATTGCGCGCAGTCCGGCAAGTTTTTTGGTTTTTAAATCAACCGGCGGAATTTGAATATCGGGCGGTTTATATTGGTCTAAAATTTGTTTGTCGGCAAATGTAAAACTGTAATCGGTCAATTTCGCGTCAAGTTTTATCCATCTGGTATCGAACTCCTTAAAAAGTTTGTCAGCGTCTTTGATATAAACATTCGGGATGTTCCAGCCTTTTGCCAGAATATTGATATGTGAAAGCGGCGTTGAAGGCTTCGCCACGATAATTCCGGCAACCGGCGGCAGACTAAGCGGAAGTTCCTTCAAAACGACAATTTCGTTGTTGCCGATTTCCACAGTGTCGTCGAGTTCATCAATAATATGAATTCTGCCGATGGCAGTTCCCGTATTCAGCGCGAGATATGCTTGGTTTTTAGCGATGTCGCTTTGCAAAACACGCTCAATGCCGATGTCCGCCGAAGCGTCTTCCTGCCGAATCGAATTCGGTTTGTAATAAACCTTATCAAAAAAAGTTTTGTTAATCACGTCATTGGCAACTTTAATCAATTCACCGCTTGCCAGGTCGCCTTGCCAAAGTTCCCAGGTGAATTTCTCGACCGGCTTTTGCCGGGCAATTGTGCCGACAATAAACCGGCGGTCTTGATTGATATAAACCGTCGTAAAAACCTCGTCGCCGCGGGCGATTAAATAATTAGCCAGCAGAAAATCTTTATGAAAGCGAAACTTTTGCGTATTAACATAATAAATTTTGTTTTTGTTTTTGCGGTCAATGACAAACATCGCGTGCGGCAAAGCATAGGGCGTACCTTGATGAAAAGTCCGCGCCATCGAATCAAATTCTTCCTGAGAATTTATTTCAAGCAAAGAACGTTTGGCGGAATCGGGCGTTTTCGGCATCGCACCTTCCGTTTCACGCGCCGGCGAAGGTTTCCGCGCCATTTGCCCGCGCACGTTAAGCGGCAAGCAGCAAGCAGTAAGCAGTAAAAGAACTAAGAAACAATTCGTAATTCGTAATTCGTAATTCGTAATTTTCATCCCCCGACTCCGATTTCCTGACGATTATTCAGCGTCTTCAAAAGCAAACTTCTCATATCCTCAATACTTTCGATGGTAACATTCAAATCTTGATAAATACCGTCTGTAATGTAATAAATCCAACCATGAACGGTCAAATTTTGTCCGCGCAGCCAAGCGTCCTGCACAATTGTTGTTTCACCGACATTAACAACCTGTTCGATGACGTTTATCTCGCATAATTTGTCCAAGCGTTCATTTGCGGTTTTGGCGTTGTTTAACTCTTCTTCATATTTATGCGCAAGGTCTTGGATGTGCCGCAGCCAATTGTCAATCAAACCGAAGCGTGTATTTTCAAACGCGGCTTTCACGCCGCCGCAGTTGTAATGCCCGCAAACGATGATATGTTTAACTTTAAGGACATCAACAGCAAACTGAATTACCGAAAGACAATTCATATCGGTATGAATTACAAGATTGGCGATATTTCGATGCACAAACATCTCGCCAGGCAGAAGTCCGATGCTCGTTGCGGGCGTGATACGGCTGTCCGAACAGCCAATCCAGAGAAATTCGGGCGTTTGCAGTTCGGAAAGTTTCTCGAAAAACGTCGGGTCGCTTTTCTTAACGCTTTTCGCCCACTGTTTGTTTTGTTCTAAAAGATTTTTAAGTTTATTCATGATTTAAATGTTAAAAAGTTATTTTTCATCTTCTTTTCCGGTCGGCAAACGGCGTTCAAATTTAGCCAATTCTTTTTCAACCCACATTTTTGTTTTGTCGCTTTCGCTTTGCACGGCATAAACTAAAACATCAATTTTCGCAGAATATTGACTGATAATTTCTGATAAATGAGCAACGTCCCGCCGTAGATTTTCGATGTCCTTTTCGAGCCTGTCAACTCTCGAAGTCAAAGTAAAAACCTTTGCCAACAGGTCAAATATTTTTCCAGCATTTTATTTCTCCGGAGATATTCCCCAATCGGCTATGCGCCGCGAAACTCGTTCCATAGTCTTTTCCGCTTCGGCAAGATTTCGCACAGTTTCCTCGTGCATTTTATCAATCCGCGCATCGCGTTCGGGACTTTCTTTTTCCATTCTCCGCAAAATTTCCAAAGTCGCGTCCAACATTTTCTCAAACTGCTTTGCCTCGCTTTCCGGTATTTCAAAAGTAATTGTATTTGCCATTTGCCTGTTCTCCTTTCGCTGACTATTTTACGCTATTTTCCGCCGGAATTCACCTTTTCTGTAAAATATCTTCAATCGCATCGCAAGCCGCCTGCGTGCCATGTTCGGCTATGACAATTTTGCTTGCCTCAACCGCACTTGCCTTGTAACTCAAATCGCTGAGCAGTTCGCGCAACTCTTTTGTCGCGGTTTCGGCGTTGTATTTTTCACGCGAAATTGTTCGTCCGACACCGATTCTTTCGCATCTTGCCGCGTTATCGGGTTGGTCGTGGCTGAACGGCATAATCAGGTGCGGAACTCCGGCACGAAGAACTTGCGCGGTCGTGCCGACTCCGCCTTGATGCACGACACAAGCGGCTTTTGGAAATACAAGCGAATACGGCGCGTAATCAAATCCGAGGACATTTTCGCCCAAACCTTTTGGCGGTTGATTGAAAACTCCGTATAAAATAACGGCGCGACGATTTAAGATTTTCGCGGCTTCGACGCTTTCTTCAAAAAAATCTTTCGCGTCCATCACGGCAGCACTTCCCAAAGTAAAAACAATCGGCGGCTCACCATTTTCTAAAAATTCGCTCAAACCTTCGGGTATTTTACCCAAATCGCTTTGTCCGTCGTAAAAGCAAAAACCTGTTTGCAAAGTTGGGCTGTGCCAATCGGATTGCGGCTTACCGAGAACTTTGGAAAACATTGCTAGATGAAGCAAATCGGAGTATTTATCGCCGAAAATCGGGCTGTGATTTTCGCTTAAACCGAGTTCGCGCCGAAATTTTCGGTAAGGCTCGAACCAAGATTCAACCATTCGGCGAATAACCGAGAAAAGCGCACCGTGAAACGTCGTGCCCAAGAAACGAAAATGCCGAAGCCATTGCGCGGTCGGCGGAACAATCGGGTCGTGTGCCGACATAAAAGAAGCAGGCGCGAGGCTGGTCGTTATCCATTTGATTCTGGTTTTTTCGGCAACCGACGCGGCGGCAAAAACGACTTCGCCCGAAATCAGAAGGTCTGCGCCGCGAACAGCTTTGGTCAAATCTTCATACATCGGGCGAATATTCGGAATGAGAATTTCTTTGAGAAGTTTTTCCGTGCCGGTTTTCGCGTCCATTATTTCACGTGCAAGCTGCTTGTCTTCGGGATTGACAACCGGACGCATCGGATGAAATTCAAAGCCGAGCGTGTCAATTTTTTCACGATAGACTTCCAGAGTATTGATGACAATTTCGTGTCCGCGCTTCCGCAATTCAATCGCCAGCGCAAGCATCGGATGAAGGTCGCCCAGCGAACCAAAGGCAGCTAAAACGATTTTCATTTCAGTTATCAGTTATCAGAAACATCTGTGGTTACAATTTCCCGCGCTTCCTTTTCTCTTTGATTCAGCCTTTCTTTTACCTGAAAGCGGTAACTCAAAAAGAAACAAACCGCACCAAAAACCGCAGAAACAAACATAGCATCCGTTTTGTCCTGCCACAGAAAAAATGCGGCGACTCCTGCCAGAATCACCGCCAATATTTGAAATAATCTTTCCATTGGTTGAATTTTATACCGCGAATCGGATTTTATCAAAAATCAAGGAGCCTTACGCGCAATTTCCCTAAAACTTTTGCCCGCAAAAATTGCGCCGATTGCATTAAAAATTCGACGCACGGCACGAAAGATTTTCGGCGCAAACCAAACGAAGAAAATCAGGAAAATCATCAAAACAATCGTAATCAAAACCGGCGCAAACACCGCCAGAATCGTTCCGATAAATGCGATTATATCTTCAACTAAAGACAAAACCCAGTTTGAAACAGGTTCTGGCGAAAGATTTGCTCCGGCGCGAACCGCTGCTTTCGTTCCGTGCGACGAAAAAGCCAGACCGCCGCCGAGCAGAGTTGCAATCATTTGCATACCCGCGTCAGTTTGATTGGTCGCCGCATAAGCGACAATTGCGCCCGCCGGAACGCGGATAAATGTGTGAACAACATCCCAAACGCTGTCAACGTATGGAATTTTGTCGGCGAAAAATTCAATGATGTAAAGAAATCCGGCAATTCCGATAATCCACCAATTATCGAGAACCTCCAAACCGCCGGGCAGATGCGTAAAGCCAAACTTTTGCAGCAAACCTAAAACCGTTACGGTTGCGTAGAGATTGATGCCCGAAGTCCAAGCCGAACCAAGGGCTAAAGATAATGTTGAAAACCATTCCATCGCGCTTTCTCCCTTTTCACAAGCCTAAAGTGTGGCGCAAAGCGTCATCAACTTTGCTCATTTTATCCAATTTTCCGATTTATGCTTCTTCCTCTTCTTCCGCACCGTCTTTTTTGATACCGAATTTTTCCAATCGGTATTGTAGAGTTCTAAAGGTCAAACCGAGCATTTTCGCTGATTTCGTGATGTTATTTTCGGTGCGTTCCATCGCCTGCATTATCAAACTGCGCTCGACATCTTCAAAATTTACACCTTCGGGCGGCAGTTTGAAAAGTTCGTCGGCGGAAGCGGGTTTTGATTCCTGCGTCATTTCCGGCGGCAAATCTTCGGTTGTTATCGTGTCGTTTTCGCACAGTAAAATGGCGCGTTCAATTGCCGATTCGAGTTGCCGCACATTGCCCGGATAACTGTAGATTTCCAACAAACGTCGCGTTTCGGTGTTGATTTTTATCTCGCGTTTCATGTCGCGTGTGTGCTTTTTCAAAAAATATTCAATCAAAACGGCAATGTCGGAACGGCGCGTCCGAAGCGGTGGAATTTCGATGCTCAAAACATTCAAGCGATAATATAAATCTTCGCGGAATCTGCCGTCTTGCGTCATCTTTAATAAATCACGATTTGTCGCGGCAACCACACGCACATCAACATTCATTTCCTTTGTTCCGCCAACACGCCGAATCTGTTTTTCCTGCAAAGCGCGAAGAATTTTTGCTTGCAGAGAAATGTCGAGTTCGCCGATTTCGTCCAGAAACAAAGTTCCGCCGTCGGCAACTTCAAACAGACCTTTCTTTTCACCAACTGCGCCCGTAAAACTTCCCTTCTCGTGTCCGAAAAGTTCGCTTTCGAGCAGATTTTCGTTAATCGCGGCGCAGTTGACGGCTTGAAAAACTTCGTCCGTCCGCAATGAATTGTTGTGAATCGCCCGCGCAATCAATTCCTTTCCCGTTCCCGATTCACCGCGAATCAAAACCGTCGAATTTGACTTAGCAACTTTCAAAATCAGCTTTTTCACCTTATCCATTTCCGGCGAATCGGAAATAATTTCTGCGTCAAGCGTCGTTAATTTGTTCAAAGCGCGAGAAACTGTGTCGAGAAGTTTGTCCGCATCGTATGGTTTTTGCAGATAATCAAATGCGCCAAGACGTAACGCATCAACCGCCGAATCAACCGTTCCGTGCGCCGTTAAAAGCAAGACAATAATGGATTTATCAAAATCCGTTAATTCTTTTAACAAATCCAAACCGCTCATTCCCGTCATTTTCAAATCGGTCAAAACAAGGTCAAAATGCCGGTCGGCAACAAATTTCATCGCCGCTTCTCCGCTTGAAGCCGTCGTTACGTCGTAGCCCTCGCCCGACAAAATCATTTCCAAAATCTCGCGCTGACTTTTTTCGTCATCTACTACTAAAATACTTTTTCTTGCCATAAAAATTTTCCTTGCTATTTGATTTCAATTTATAGTATAAAACAATTTGTAAATAAAGCCTGTAAACTCCTTGAAACTCTCGAAGATTTCACTTCCCCAGTTTCAGGCTTTCCAACTCGCCTTTATTTACCTTGGAAAATAAATTCACTAAATTTTTGGAGGTAACTTAAATGAACAAAAAAAATACTTTAGCGTTACTAACGCTTCTTGTTGTCGGACTTTTTAGCACATTCACAACTAACATTTTCGCCCAAAAAACTGATTCTATGAAAAACGAACAGCCGTTAAAACAATGTTCTGGTGAAAAGTTTGTAATGCCGCAGTCGTTGGTCGTAGGTAACGAAGCATTTGCAAACTTTATCAAAGTTATGTCTCTGCCCGGTGGAGAAAGACAAAAAACTTTTTCGGATATTTCCAACGAAGAAAAAGCAAATGTTTATAGAGTTAAACTCGCGCTGGAATTTACCAAACGTCCAAATTTATCAAAAGAACAGAAAAGTTTAATTTTGGACACAATTTCTGCGATTTCGGCTGACACTTATAACAAAGAAAATCCTGAATTGGCGGCAAAGGCGCAAAAACAAGCTGAGGATATTCAACAAAAAGCGGTTTCCATTTTTCCGTCCGATGAGGCTTTCAAAATTTTTGTAGGTATAAATGGCGATAAAACAGCAGACGTTGCTTTTTTAAGAAAATACGAAGAAAAGCTCGCTTTGCGGATGAATATAAGGAGAAAGATGGTCCGAGAAGCCTCGCCCGCTGAAAAAAGTGATTTTTGGAAGGCACAAATGGTTTATCATTTAGCAACGGCAAAACTTAGTAAAGCCCAGTTTGAGTTTATAGTAGAAATGATTCCATTTTTGACCGTCAATGCTTTTGACTTTCCTATGAATACTGAACAGCCTAAAAATGAAGAAACAGGAATTCTTGATTCATTTGAACCAAAAGCCTTTGATCTTTTCTCCAAGGAAGAGGTATTTGCAATTTTTATGAGTTAATGAAGTATAAATAAAAATGTATGTATCAATTTTCAAAATATTTCTCCTTTCCGCTCTACTACCTATTTTAACCGCACAAATCAGTCGCCGGAGGATAGATTACAACAGTATCTTAATTTTTATCGCTTATTTTTGTCTGACAATTTACTGCATAGAGAAATTCGGGGTAGAATTGCCAACTTGGTCTATCTTATTAATTCTAGTTCTTGGCAGGTGTTTACCAAGCCTACATACAATCTATGGATATATCACCGGAGAAGTATGGTCGTTACCATATTTTTTATTTAATATGTGGGGAATTTTTTGCGGTTTTCTATATCTACGTCTGAAAAGTCCATTCAATATACTACCTTTTTTTCTCGGATGTTTATTTGCAGTTTTTATGTTATACCAGGGCTGGCATTTATGGATTCACCGAATAAATTTCGGAACTTTTACGGGAAGAGTTGAGACATTTGCTTTCCCAGCAAAGTTTGAAGCCTTTGATGAGCAAAAAAATTTCATCACTAATAGAAATTTTCAAAATAAAATTGTTCTACTCGATTTTTGGATAAAAACTTGCGGGCTTTGTTTTCAGAAATTTCCGCAGGTTCAAGCTGTTTACGACAAATATAAAAACGATCCGTCCGTTGCGATTTATACAATTAATAAACTGGTTGAAGAAGATAAACCGAATCAAGTGTTTGAAATGATAAAAGAGGAAGGCTATTCATTTCCCGTCGTGATTCCGACGGATGAAGAATTGCCCGAAAAGTTTGGCGTAAAAGGTTATCCGACAACTTTTGTAATCAGCCCTGACGGACGAATTGTTTATAAAGGCGACATCGAAGGCGCGGTCAAAATGGTTGCCGAATTAAAATTAAATACTCGGTAATCTTACCGTAAATTTAGTTCCTTCGTTCAAATTAGATGCAACATCAATCGTTCCATTATGGTCGTCAACGATTTTTTTCACAATCGCCAAGCCCAAACCCGTGCCGGTTTCTCTAGTCGAAAAATAAGGCTCGAAGATTTTCGATAAATTCTCTTCCCGTATTCCGATGCCTTTGTCGGCAACCTCGATTTTAACAAAATTTCCGTCGGGTGATATTGTCATATTGATATTTCCGCCCGTAGTTTCCATCGCCTGCATCGCGTTGGTCAGCAGGTTATTAAAAACCGAGCGCAAGACTTCCGCATCGCCTAAGATTTTCGGCACGTTTTCGCGCTCGACCAAACCAATTTTGATGTTTAATTCTTGAGCTTGCGGTTCGATAATTCGCCGAGAATCTTTGATAACTTCTCTGACTTCTAATGGCTGCAAATCCAATTTAATCGGGCGCGAATAACTCAGAAAATCCGAAACTTGCTGATTGATTCTGCCGACTTCGGTTTTGAGCTGCGCGGTTAATTTTTCAAAAGTTGCGTGTTTTTGCGCGTCTTCGGGCGCAAATTTTGAGCGCAGATGGTCAAGCGTCAGATTTATGTAATTTAACGGATTGCGGATTTCGTGCGCGATTGCCGAAGCGAGTCTGCCGACCACCGCGCTTTTTTCCGCTTGCTGCAATTGTGCTTCAAGCTGGCGTGTTTTTTCGAGTTCGGCAGTCATCTCGTTAAACTGATTAGTGAGTTTGCCGATTTCGTCGTTGCGTTCCGCACCTTTTACGCGCACTCTTAAATCGCCTTCGGCGACGCGCCGCGATGCGTCGGAAAGATTGGCAATCGGACGCGTAAAACGCCACACCAGAAAAATCGTGATCATTGTCGAAAGCAAAAGCACCAGAAGAGTATAAACGAGCGGTCTGGCGGCTTTGGCGGCGGCTTCCCTTTTGTCGTTTTCCAGAATAACCATCACATACCAGCGTCCCTGCGTGGTTTGAATCGGAATGGCGTGGGCTTCGCCGTCAGCATCTTCAGCCGAAGCAATATTTGCATTCGGAAATTTATTGACATCTTCACCGAGTTTTTTCTCGTCTTCTATCAACGGCGGCAAATTGGTTAATTCGCTCAAATTATGATATTTTATTTGACCGTTTTCGGTTGTCGGCAGATAATCACGAGATTTAAGAGTGTCCCTAATCTGCCACTCGTCATCAATAATTATTACATCCTTAATGCGTTGTGCGGTTTTTTCATCAAAAAACGGCTGACCTTTGCCCTTGACCAAATCTTCCATATATTCATTGGAAGTAAGACTATTAACGCCTAAAACCAGTCCCGCCACCAATGCTTGTTCCTGCATTGCGCGTAAATTATTGTTTTCTCTCTGCGTTTTGAGATTAAGATAATACTGCACGCCGAGCGTGGTAATCAGAAGAAACGCTAAAATTATCAGAAGTCTGCCGCGAAATGTATTGAAAAAATTCACTGTTATCCTTTGCCCTTCGTTTGTTTTACTTTTATCTAAAATTTCTCTTGCCGATTTCTCGTTCTCAATGTTATAGTCTTATTTGGCTTTTGAAGCAAAGTTTTCAAACGATTCAATTTGTTTTGATTCAGCAACCGTTTTTAATTTCCCCAAAGTTATTCTCCGATTTTCAAGTCTACCGAGGTTTTTACGATGTTATTTATCCGCGAAAAGTGTCTTGCGAAGTTTGCTGCCGTGTTTTTTTCCGTGCTTTTTTTACTTTCCGTGAACGCTCCGGCGCAAAAGAAAAAGGTTGTAACTAAACCAGACAATAAATCAAGCCAAACCGCTTCCAAAAACAAGATTGCCGACAAAAAGCAGACGGCAGGCAATAAAAAAACTTCTTTAACCAATAAAAAAACGGCGAAAAGCAAAGCTGATTTACAAAGAGATTTGCAAAAAGAAGCCGAAGCAAGACGCTTGGCGAAAATCGAAGAAGCCAAACAACGCGCCGCGCAAGAAGCGCGTCGGCAGGCGGCTCTGGAAGAAAAACGCCGCCGCGAGCAGGCAATCCGCGAAGCGCGGGCGCGAAAACTCGCGTTTGAACGCGGACTTCGCACCGAAACTATTGAAAATATCGCCGTTGACAACACCGAAGGCGAAGATTTGGAAGTGCGCCGCGCCGCTGTCAATGCGCTGGGAAATCGCGCCGGAACGGTCGTCGTGCTTGAACCGCAAACGGGAAAAGTTTTAACGATAATCAATCAGGATTGGGCGATTCGCAAAAGTTTCAAACCGTGTTCGACCATCAAACTCGTAACCGCGATTGCCGGAATCAACGAAAATGTCATTGATAAGGACGGCAACATCTCGCCGCGAAAATTTCCGATGAATCTCGACGACGCGCTTGCCTATTCAAACAACAGTTATTTTCAAAAGGTCGGTGTAAATATCGGCAATCAAAAAATGATTTCCTACGCGCAAACGCTTGGACTTGGGATGACAACAGGCATCAATGCCGATGGCGAAACAAGCGGAAAACTGCCGTTTGGCAACAATAACGTGCGAATTTATTCACACGGCGACGATTTTGAAGTTACGCCGCTTCAACTCGCCGTGCTGGTTTCGGCAATTTCCAACGGCGGACGAGTTATTGTGCCGCAAATTCCGCGCTCGAAATTTGAACAGGCGACTTTTCGCGGGCAAATGCGCCGGATGATAAATCTTCCAAACAGAGATTTGCAGGGCGTTATTCCGGGAATGATTGGCGCGGCGCAATATGGCACGGCGCGGCGCGGCGTGGATTCTTCGCTCGGCGTGGCGGGCAAAACAGGTTCGTGCATCGGTCAAGGTTCTTGGGTCGGATTGTTCGCCTCGGTCGCGCCGCTTGAAAATCCGAAATTTGCCGTTATTGTTATTACTCGCGGACAAGCCGAGCGCGGCAAATATGCGGCGGCGGTTGCGGGAAGAGTCTATGCGGCATTACGCAATCGTTTCGATGCCAAAAACGATAAAAATCTCGCGCAAATTCCGCTTGAACTCAAACCGCAAACAAAAGTTAATGCCAAAACTTCCGCGCAGATTGATACCGCCGAAGGCGAAGACAGCGACGAAGGCGACGCTTCATTGCTGGCAAAAGGCAAAAAAGGCGGCGCGGACAGAACTGCAAATCCAGAAACATTCGTCAGAAAAGACGAAAAACTGGCATCTATGTTTCCATCGGTTATCATTAAAGTAAAGAAGGCAAAAAATGAAGAAGTGAAAAAGGCAAAAAATGAAATCTTGCGTCCGCGAATCGTGCCTGAAAATTAAATCCGGCACTGAGCCGTTTGTCCGGCGAAACTTCAATCCGCAAAACACAATTTCAGCCCTTTCTGCCAACGGCTTTATTTTTTTCCGTTAAGTTCCGACATAATGAATTTTTCACTTGACACAAAGATAAAATTTGCGTGATTATTTAATTTCCTAATAATTTCAACGGAAAATTGCTGTTAATTTTTTATGATAAATTCAGGCTTGCACAATCGGAAAAAGGTGCAACCCTTTTTTTTAAGAACACATCTGAATTGTGCAAAAGATGGAACACTTCAACGGGTTTCAGGCTTTGCAGAAAGTTTTAAGGTAGAAAATGCTTGGAGGATATAATTTAATGAAAACCATTTTTAGAGTTTTGGTGCTTGGAATTTTCATGACGGCTTTCACCGCCGTTTCTTTCACAACGGTATTTGCTCAAGACGTTTGCGGAGATCTTGAGGCGAAACAGGATTTGTATGAAAAGAAGTTTCAGGGAAATTTTCAAGGTAAAACAATTGAACAAAAACAAACTGCTATTGATGCGGCAAAACAGTATATTCAAAAATTCGGAGCTTGTGAAGAAGATAAAGCGATTATTGAATATCTCAAAACAACCGTTCCCGCACTTGAAAAAGATATAGTTAAAATAAACGACGCTAAACAAGCAGAAGCCCAAAATGCTCTTTTCAATCGTTTCGACGCGGCGATTAAGAGCAAAAATACCGCCGAAACTTTTGCCGTCGGAAAAGAAATTCTGGCGAAAGACCCCGACATAGTTGATGTCTTAATTGTGCTGGCAACAGTTGGGTATGACCAAGCCAGAATGAATCCGCCGGTTAATACTTACAACACTGAAACTGTTGATTATGCGAAAAGTGCGATTGATAAAATCCAAGCGGGTAAAACTTCGGTGAACGGCAGTTACGGCGTGTTAGCCTATTCTTATAAAAACAAAGAAAACGCGCTCGGTTGGATGAATTATATTGTCGGTTATGTTATGTATTACGGACAAAGTAAAAAGGAAGAAGCACTTCCCTTTCTTTATAAAGCTACTCAAGCCAACAATTCCACGACCAAAAACGATGCCGTTCTTTATCAAACCATTGCTTTGTATTACCGCGACCAAGTTGCTCGACTCGGCAATGAAATTGTTGCGAAACTGAAAGAAACGGAAAATCAGGCAACCGATGAAGTAAAAGCACTTATCGCGCTTCAGAAAGGTTATTCCGACCGTGCAATTGACGCATACGCCAGAGCTTACAGCGTAGCGGATAAATCTGCGGCAAATAAACCTTATCGTGACGGACTTTTAAGCAGCTTGAAAGAAATTTACAAAATTCGTTACGAAGGTAAAAGAGACGATGTTGATGCTTACATTGCAAACGTGATGAGCAGACCGCTGCCCGACCCGACAACCAAGGTTGCGCCCGTTGGCGAAGACGACACAACGGCAGCGACAACGACACCGACTACC
Source organism: Acidobacteria bacterium 5-1 (assembly GCA_002050455.1). Classification (GTDB taxonomy): domain Bacteria; phylum Acidobacteriota; class Blastocatellia; order Pyrinomonadales; family Pyrinomonadaceae. The sequence goes on from MWZA01000154.1 coordinate 40,193, forward strand.
ACGACGACACCGACGACTCCAAGCACAGCTAAACCGTCAACAACTCCGGCGACAACAAAACCGGCAACGACTACGACGAAACCGGCGACCACAACCAAGCCGTTAAGTTTGACGACAACGACGGAATCCACAACGAAGGTTACCGTTAGCAAAACCAATGGCGGCAATTTGTCAAATGAAGCCACGACGAATACACCAGCCAAAGCCAAAACCAAAACTCCGGCTAAAAAAGCTGCTCCGAAAAAGAAAGGCACACGCTAATTTTCTTTCGTAAATAGTTTGATATGATTAGTCGGGCGCAAAACCAGATGCGTCCGGCTTTTTTTTATGACATAATGTCCTTAAAATGAGCGTTCTATGCCGATAAATCTTGCAAATTTTGAACAACTGCTCGGCTACAAGTTTCAAAATCTCGCTTTGCTTGAACGCGCCGTTACGCATCGGTCTTGGGCTTACGAAAAAGTTCTTGACGGCGACGAAGAAAAAACCCGCAATCTGCAAAATGAATCGCTCGAATTTGTCGGTGATTCCGTGCTTGGGCTGGTGATTGCCGAACAACTTTACATTCGTCATCCGAAAGCCAGCGAAGGCGATCTGACGTTGATGAAACACCGCCTTGTCAGTATGGGAACACTGGCAAAAATTTCCGAAAACATCGGTATCGGTAAATTTATGCGCGTCGGGCGCGGCGAAGAAAAAACCGGCGGCAGACGCAAACAAGCAATGTTGGCAGACACTCTGGAAGCCGTTATTGCCGCGATTTTTTTCGACGGCGGTTATATTTCGGCGCGGTCATTCGTAACCCGTATTTACGCTGAGGAAATTCGTCAGGCAACACCGAAAACTTCGATTGATTACAAAACTTTGCTTCAGGAAACACTTCAGGCAGACAAACTTTCCGCCCCAAATTATACGTTAATAAAAACGGATGGTCCGCCGCACGAGAGACATTTTCTGGTTGAGGCAGTTTGGGAAACAGGCAAAGTGCGCGGCAAAGGCAGTTCGATAAAAGCCGCCGAAATGCAGGCAGCGAGTTTGGCTTTGAAGAAATTAAACAAAAGGAAACCGAAAAACGTAGAAGAGAGTTGAAATTCCGGCATTTGTAAAAATATGATTAAGAACGAAAAAGAAATTATTCAACCAATCGAAAAAAAGCCGCTCGGACCGCCGAAAAGTATTTTCCGCGAGTATTTTGAATCATTTGTCATAACTTTAATAATGGCAATTTTCGGAATGACGTTCATTCTGCAAGCCGTTACCGTTCCGACCGGTTCGATGCAGAACACGATTTTGGTCGGCGATTATTTGCTGGTTAATAAATTTATCTTTGCGCCGAGCGGCAATCCGCTTCCCTTTTTGCCGCAGCGCGAAATTCAGCGCGGCGATATTATTGTCTTCAAATTTCCCGGTTATCCCGAGTCATTAAACAAATCAAGGGCGGAAAAAGAACAAGCCGGACCTGCTTTTCAAATTAATTTCGTCAAGCGGGTTATCGGTTTGCCCGGCGATAAAATCGAAGTTCGCGGCAACGAAGTTTATATCAACGACCGGCTTTTGCCTGAACACCGTATAATCGGGGATGCTTCGGATGATAAATCAGCACTTGATACAATAGAGTTTGAAGAACGGCAGCCCGCCCAAAATTACGACGTTTATTATTCCGAAAGAGAGATAGAAAACGGCGGAGATTCTGATTACACATTTGCTGCATCGGGGAAACCTTTTACTGTTGCCGAAGACAGTTATTTTGTGATGGGCGACAGCCGCAACCGCAGTCTGGATAGCCGCTATTGGGGTGTTGTCAATCGCAATCTGGTCATCGGACGCGCAATGTTTGTTTATTGGTCGTGCGACCGCGGCGCAAGCAACGGAAGTATGCTCGGCTGTTTAACGAATCCGCGACTTGCCCGTATCGGAAAGATGATTAAGTAATGGAAAATGCAAAATGTAAAATTTATTATCCGTTATCCGTTTTCCATTTTCCGTTTTTATGAAATTTAATAAAGAAGTCGCCGACGCTTTGCAAGCCAAAAACCTGGTTGTCGCGCTCGAATCAACTGTTATCGCTCACGGTTTGCCTTTTCCGCAGAATTTTGAAACTGCACAAAATTTAGAAAAAATTGTCCGCGAGAACGGCGCGATTCCTGCCACAATCGCGGTTTTCGACGGTGAATTCTGCGTCGGTTTAAACGAAAATCAAATTGAACGGCTTGCTACAGAAAAAGACATTCGCAAAATATCACGGCGCGATTTGCCGATTGCCGTCGGTAAAAAATTAAACTGTGCAACAACGGTTGCCGCCACGAGTTTTATCGCACATCGCGCCGGAATAAAAGTTTTTGCAACGGGCGGCATCGGCGGCGTTCATCGCGGATATTCTCAGGACGTTTCGGCTGATTTGCCGGAACTCGCAAATACGCCAATTATCGTTGTCTGTTCGGGCGCAAAAATCGTTTTGGATTTGCCCGCGACAAGAGAATGGCTTGAAACAAACGGTGTTTGCGTTCTCGGTTATGGCTGCGACGAAATGCCCGCATTTTATTCAAGAAAAAGCGGTTTAACGGTTGACGAAAGAGTCGAAACGGCGAAAGAAGTTGCAGAAATCGCACAGGCGCGTGATGAATTAAATCTGCAAAACGCGATTCTTGTAACCGTTCCTGTTCCGAAGGAATTTGAAATTGACGCGAAGGAATTGGAGGAGATTCTGAGCGAATCTCTCGTGCTTGCCGACGAGAAGGAAATTCGCGGAAAGGAAATCACGCCTTTTCTGCTTTCGCAAATGTCTGAAAAAAGCGAAGGAAAAACGCTGGCGGCAAACATCGCGCTGCTCGAAAATAATGCTGAAATCGCCGCGCAAATCGCTGTTAATATAAACAAAGGTTAAGCCGAACTTTCCAAATAATCTCATCTTGCGTTTTTCGCCAACGCCTTTGATTGCCGGACAGCTATATTTCAAGAAAAATTTTAAGAAAATGCCAAATAAAATAATTTTTGCTTTAAAACTTTTCGACTCGCCAAACTCTTGCTACTCTAGAAACATAAAACAAAATAATGAAGAAAGTTTCCTTAAAAAACTGTGAGTCTTTGCTTCACGCCGTTCTTTTAATCAGTGTGTTGGCGGGATTACTTTTTTCCTGCGGTGAAGGAATTCGCCTTTTTCCGTTTCCGATAACGAAAACGTCGGAAAATTCACAGTCGCGCTTAAAAGATAATGACAAAACTCCGTATCAGTTAAATGTTCATCGCTTTGAAAGTAATCAGGGAAATTCTCAATTAAAGTTTCAGCGCGATAATTCGCACCATCACTGGATGAACAATTACAATGCTCTGAATAACTCATTGTTTTTTTCTCCAACGGCTTACTTCAAAATTAATTTTCCGCTCGATTTAAAAACCTTTAACTCGCGTCTGCTTTCCGCTTCTGCCGGAAGCCGCGCTCCGCCTTTTGTGTCTTAAATTTTTATGAATCAAAGTTCAAAAACATTCAAATTTTTCCGAAAAACTTGAAATAATTGATTTGTATCTGTTTGAATAAAATCAAACGGTATTTGAGGAGAAACACAAAATGCACACACCGCCTTTATTTACGGATTTACTGATAATTTTTCTGGTTTCCGTGCCGGTCGCTTTTCTATGTCTGCGATTAAAGCTGCCGCTTCTGGTCGGGTTAATGCTCACGGGAATTCTCATCGGACCTTATGCTTTAGGACTTATTAAAGAACTCCAAGCAATTGAAATTCTGGCTGAAATCGGAGTTGTCCTTCTTCTTTTTACAATCGGGCTGGAGTTTTCGCTGCGCCGTCTGCGCGAGATGAAAAATCTGGTGCTAATCGGCGGCGGCTTGCAGGTAAGTATAACCATTGCCGCAACTGCCGTCATTGCCTTTCTTTTCGGACGCGAACTTAATCAGGCAGTATTTTTCGGTTTTTTGGTCGCGCTTTCCAGCACGGCGATTGTCTTAAAAAGCTATGTCGAACGAAATGAAGTTGACGCGCCACACGGACGCGCCGGAGTCGGCATTTTACTTTTTCAGGACATAAGTATTGTTTTGATGATGCTCTTAGTTCCGATTTTGGGCGGAAAGGATGCCGCGTCTTTCGGCGCGATTGCGTGGTCGCTCGGTAGTTCTTTGATTGGTTTGGTTTTGATTGTGCTTGCCGCCTGGTTTTTCGTGCCAATACTTCTCAAGCAGGTCGTTAATTTAAAAAGCCCCGAAGTATTTCTACTAACGGTAGTTTTGCTGAGTTTGGGAACGGCTTGGATTACCTCGCAATTCGGACTTTCGCTCGCGCTCGGAGCGTTTATCGCGGGAATGGTTTTGGCGGATTCGGATTACAGCCATCAGATAACGGCGGAGATTTTACCTTTCCGCGATGTTTTCAATAGTATATTTTTTGTTTCTATCGGATTGCTTCTTTCGCTCGGCACGTTAATCGCAAATATTACAAACGTCTTGCTCATCGTAGTTCTGCTTATCGTCGGCAAGGCTTTAATCGTCTGGGCAGTTGTGCGGCTTTTAGGTTTTCCGCAGAGAATTTCGGCGATGACTGCGCTTGGTTTGGCGCAGGTCGGTGAATTTTCATTCATTTTGGCAAAAGCCGGAAGAAGTGCAGATTTACTGCCCGATACGGATTATCAAACTTTTCTGGCGGCTTCGATAATCTCGATGATTGCCACGCCTTTTATGATTGCCGCCGCGCCGCGTTTCGGTCTTTTCATTCAAACGCTTTTCACAGACGGAAAATCGGACGAATCTTTGGAAGTTGCCGCCAAAGAGATTCATCTGACTTCAAGCGGCGGATTAAACAACCACGTAATCATCGTCGGTTACGGGCTGAACGGACGTAATCTTGCCAGAGTTCTCCGCGCCGTTCTCGTGCCTTATACAATTCTTGACCTCAATGCCGAAACGGTGCGGCGGGCAAAAGAAAAAGGAGAGAAAATCAACTTCGGCGATGCCACGCGCCGCGAGGTTCTGCTGCACGCCGGAATCGAAAACGCTTCGGCACTCGTGTTGGCAATGTCCGACCCGCCGAGCGCAAGACGCGCCGTCAAAAACGCCCGCCGGTTAAACGAAGATGTTTATATTGTCGTGCGGACTCGTTATACGTCGGAAATCACCGAACTTCTCGAACTCGGCGCGGACGAAGTAATTCCCGAAGAATTTGAAACGAGCATCGAGATATTTTCGCGTGTTCTGCAAAGATACGGCGTGGCGCGGCACATAATCGAAAGCCAGATTGAGGAAATTCGCCGTCAAGGTTACGAAATGCTTCGCTCGCCATCGCTTCCGCAGCAAATCAAGATGTCAAATCTCAATGCGGCTCTGCACGCGGCAACAACCGAAACTATTAAATTAAAAGAAACTTCGCCGGTTATCGGAAAAAATCTCGCTGAACTTGATTTACGCAATGAAACAGGCGTAATGCTCATCGCCGTTACCCGCAACGGCGAAACGAAAATCAATCCGGGCGCAAATTACAAACTTCAGGAAAACGACGCGCTAGTTCTGCTCGGCTCATCGGAAAAGATTAAAGACGCGGTTAAAATCTTACAGCCTGATGCGAAAATAGGAGGTTTTAATCCGTAGTCTTTCTAATATTTATTTCAAATTTTTCGTTAGTTTCTCTGCTGCTCGAAATGTTCTGAAATCAGCTATAATGAACGGAGATGTTTGTTTTTGAGTGGGATGAAACAAGGAAAAGTCGAACTTCCGTAAATATAAAGTCAGTTTTGCGGAAGCGAAAACAGTTTTTGGTGACCGATTCTTGATAACATTTCCCGATGAATTTCATTCGCTCAAAGAAGAAAGATTTATCAGCATCGGCTTTTCAAGTGTTAATCGTACTTTGTTGGTCGTCCACACGGAAGTTTCCGAAAATGCAGGGGCGATTTTGATTAGAATTATCAGTTGCCGCAAAGCAACTGCTTTAGAAAGAGAAATTTATGAACAGCAATAGTAAAGACGAGATGCGTGAAGAAGTATGATTTTCGCGGCAAAAAAGGCGTGCGCGGAAAGTATTATGAAGCGGTGCAAAAAGGTCATACGACGATTATTCACAAATCGGACGGCTCAACCGTGGTAAAGGAAATGCGCCCGATATATCTTGATGAAGATGTGCAGGCGTATTTTCCCGATTCTGATTCAGTTAATCAAGCACTGCGCGGATTGATTGCGCTTGTGCCTGAAAAACACAGTTAGATTTTATTAAAGTGCTTGAAAGATTAAACAGGCTAAAAGCAAGAAACCATTTTCTACTAGACGAGTGGGAAATTTGATGAGTTTTTAATAGACATTATCGGAAGTAAGCTCAAGGTGAAAAATTATTCCCTATTCGTTATTAACTATCCGCTATTTTTCATTGAATATCAGTTAATAGCTAACAGCGAATAATGATAACCGCACGGACAATTTCTTTATTTCCAATAACGTCTAATAACCTTTCCGAAGTTGAAATGGATTCTTCGACCTATAACTTTAAGTATTTGCTAACTTCCTCTGTCTCTCAAAATGGTCGAAAACTAACTGCGCGGTTTTCGCGCCGACAAATGGCGTGAGTTCTTCAATTGATGCTTTGGCAATACGCTCAATCGAGCCAAAGTTTCTAAGAAGTTTCATCTTTCTTTTTTCGGCAACTCCTTCAATCGCCGTTAATTCGGATGTGAAATCGCGCATCTCGCGGCGTTTGCGATGATATTGAATCGCCGTTTTATGAGTTTCGTCGCGGATTTGCTGAATAAGGCGAAACGCAGGAACGCCGTTTTCAAAATAAATCGGTTTGTCCTCATAGCCAAAGCGCAAAAGATGCGAAATTTCGCTGTGTCGGCGCGGTGGTTTAACGAGTCCGACAATCGGAATCATTTCTAGATCGAGCGACTGCATCGCTCTTGCCGCCGCCGAAATCTGACCTTTGCCGCCGTCTATAAAAATCAGGTTTGGAAGCGGTTTTTCTTCGTTGAGAATTCGGCGGTAACGACGGAAAACAGCTTCGTGCATCGAAGCGTAATCGTCCGCGCCTTCAACCGTTTTGATAATAAAACGCCGATATTCCGCGCGGTTTGGTTTGCCGTTTTCATAGACGACAATTCCGGCGACATTTTCCGCGCCGGAGATATTTGAAATATCGAAACTTTCGATGCGTTCGGGGAAATACGGAAGTTCGAGAATCTCTTGAAGGTCGCCCAACAGTTTTTCGGTGTCGGCTGTTTGAACGCGGAAGCGTCGCTCAAAAGCGATTTTGGCGTTGGTTTCGACAAGTAAAATCATCTCCGCTTTTTTCCCGCGTTTCGGGTCGAGAATTCGCACTTTGCGCCCGCGTCTTTCCGTCAAAACTTTTTCCAACGTTTCGCGGTCTTCAAAGTCAACCGGAACGTGAATTTCCAAAGGAACGTAATCAGTTGAATAATACTGCGCAAGAACTTCGCTCAAAAATTCCGAAGCGTCAAAACTGTCGTCTTCCGGCAAATCTTCCCAGAAAAATTCGCGCCGCCCGACGATTTTGCCTTCGCGCATTGTAAATAATTGCAAAGCGAGTCTTTGTTTTTCGCGGTAAAAGCCGATAATGTCAACATCGCGGTCAGGCGTGGTCGCCATTTTTTGCTGCTCGGCAAGTGCCAGAACGGTTTTGTGCAAATCGCGGTATTTAGCGGCGAGTTCGTAATTTTGATTCTCGGCAAACTGCCACATTCTTTGCTCGAGTTCGCTGGCTAATTCTTTGTTTTTACCTTCGAGCAGAAGTTTCACATCGCGCACGGCTTCTCTGTATTCGTCCGGTTTGCAAAGCTCTTTGACACACGGCGCAAGACATCTTTTTAGATGATACTCCAAACATGGACGCGGCAGTTTCCCGTCAATTTCGATGTCGCACGTGCGAAGCTGAAAGGCACGGTTGATTAAATCCAAAGTTTTTCGCGCCAAACTTGCAGGCAGAAAAGGTCCATAATACGATGCGCCGTCGCGCAGGATTTTCCGCGTGATGACAACTTTCGGAAACGGCTCGTGGGTCATTTTCAGATGCGGATACTGCTTGTCGTCTTTTAATAAAATGTTGTAGCGCGGTTTGTGTTTTTTGATGAGATTCGATTCTAAAATAAGCGCTTCGACTTCATTATCAACGACAATAAACTCAAAATCGGTGATGCGCTGAACAAGTCTTTGAGTTTTTGCGTCCATATTTCGGCTTAATTGAAAGTATTGACGGACGCGGTTCTTTAAGTTTTTTGCTTTGCCGATGTAAATGATTTTGCCGTCCGCATTTTTGTGTATATAAACACCGGCAGCAGTCGGCAGATTTTTGAGTTTTTCCTCTAAAGTCATACTTTAAAACATAAGAAGTTTCCCGCAAAGACGCAAAGGCGCAAAGAGTTTTGATAAAAAATACGGTCGTGTAACAGAAGAGATGTTTGAAAAGTCGGACAAGTTAAGATTTCAAATGTGCATTATGAAACAATAACTTGTCCTGTTTGTTCAAGCCTGAACATCAAGAAGAATGGCATAAACAAACAGGG
>MWZA01000175.1 GCA_002050455.1 Acidobacteria bacterium 5-1
GCGAAGCACCACCCAGGTTGATTCGGTTTGTCCGCCAAAGTTTCGGCTTCTCATTAAACGGTCTATAGTCGTTGCCGAAATCAACACTTTTTCTGCTTCCGGTCTGTTTTCACCACGAGAATCGTTATGGTCAAACTCGCGTCGCAACTCGTCCGTTGCATTTTCCAATTCTCTGGCGCGGTCGGCGATATTATCTTCTGCTCTGCTTCCATCCAATCTGCTTCTATCAAGAGATTTGTTCAATTGATTGGAAAAAGCGTCGGTTCTTTCTTCGATTCTTTCAAGCAGCTGTTCAACTTGCTGTTGGCTGTAACCTCTGATAATTGTTGGTCGTCGGACGGGAGTTGTATTTCGCACCGGAACGGTATTTCGCGCCGCCACAAATCTATAAGACCTCGCGCCAACTGCCGGCAATTGGTAAATTCTCGCCAGAGTATTTAGTTCCGCGCGAAGTCTGACCCACGAGTTTTCGGCTTGTCTGCTGAAGTTTCGTCTTATCATTATGCGGTTTACTTCCGTTGCAATGTTTAAGATGTTTCGGGCTTCCGGTCTGTTTTCGCCGCGAGTGTCGTTGTGGTCGTATTCGCGTCGAAGTTCGTCCGTTGCATTTTCCAATTCTCTCACGCGCTCGGTAATTGCGTCTTCGGTAGCGCCGCCGTCCAATCGGCTTCTGTCGAGAGATTTGTTCAATTGGTTGGAAAAAGTGTCGCTTCTTTCTTCAATTCTTTCAAGCAATTGTTCAACTTGTTGTTGTGAATAAACCGGTCTCCGCACTCTTCGTTGAGCATAATTTGTATCTGCCAGTGCCACAATCATTAAAAGCACCGCCAAACCGACAAATAATTTTGATATCTTGTTTCTCATATTTTTCTCTCCTTTTTTCTAAATGTTTTTCGTTATAAAAACCATTTCGAGCGATTTATTATCGCACGTTGGTTCTGATGCAATAGATTTAGAAAAAGTTGAACAATTTATAACTTTGCGGCTTGTATTCGCAATTTAATTTCAGAATTTGAAAATTTTTGTTTTTAGCCTTTCCACGATGGGATAAACGAACAGGTATTCTTCTTCGCGTTTGGACAATTTAGCCAATCAGCCAAAACGCCGGAGATTGATTTACAATGTAAGATTAATCTGCTTTCCGTTTTTATTTTTCTGCTAAATCTGTAATCGCATTTGTCAGCGAACGAAAGATATCGCGTCCGTCGTTTGACCCCAAAAGTTCTTCACAAGCGCGTTCCGGGTGCGGCATCATTCCCAGAATGTTACCTTCCTTATTGCTGATTCCGGCAATACTATTTCTTGAGCCGTTTGGATTGGCTTCGTCTGAAATCTCGCCGTTTTCATCGCAATAGCGAAAAATGATTTGATTATTTTTTTCGAGTTCCGCCAAAGTTTCGTTGTCGCAAACGTAATTGCCTTCAGCGTGAGCAATCGGAATCGAAAGAATTTCGCCTTTTTCAAGTTCGCTCGTATAAGGCGTTTTGTCATTTTCGACTTTGATATTAACGTGCCGACAAACGAAATGCAGACTGCGGTTTCGCATCAACGCTCCCGGGAGAAGTCCGCTTTCGCAAAGAATCTGAAAACCGTTGCAAACTCCAAAAACGAATTTTCCCTTTGCGGCAAAATCTTTAATCGCTTTCATTATCGGCGAAAAATGCGCCAACGCTCCGGCACGCAGATAATCGCCGTAGGAAAAACCGCCCGGCACAATCACGGCATCGTAACTGCTTAAATCGGTTTCCTTGTGCCAGACGAAATCAACCGGCTGACCGACGTGCTTTGAGATAACGTGATAAGCGTCGTGGTCGCAGTTTGAACCGGGAAAAACTATTACTCCAAATTTCATAGTAAATGGTAAGTGGTAAATGGTAAGTGGTAAATGTGTTCTTTATTTAGCATTTACTACTTACCATTTACCATTATTGAACTATTTCTACGCGATAATCTTCAATCACCGGATTTGCCAAAACTTCTCTGGCAATTTTTTCGGTGGTTGTTTGCGCTTCGGTTTCTGATAAATTTGAATCTAAAGCGATTTCAAAATACTTGCCTTGCCGAATATCCGCCACGTTTTCAAATCCCAGAAGTTCAACCGAATGCTGAATTGCCTTGCCTTGCGGGTCAAGTACGCTCGGCTTTAACGTAACATAAACTTTCGCTTTCATTGTATTTCTCCATATTAAAAAGTAAAATTCTTACTTAATTTTTTGTTTTTCGCAACGTCTTGTGATAAATTCACGTTAAATTGAGTTTTAGCTTTTAATCAAATTCTTTGTAACCCTAAAAAAGGAGATTTAAAATTATGCAAAATATGTCTGGCGGCAAAACCGCACTTGGTCTTGATAATAATGTTGGGGCAATGCTTTGTTACCTGAATATTTGTCTTCCAATCGGCTTGATTTACAGTATTATTGTGCTGGTAACCGATAAGACCAACAAACTGCCTCGGTTTCACGCTTTTCAATCGCTTCTTTTATTAGCAGCATTAATCGTGATAGGTATGGTTTTGAGTATTTTTGTAGGTGTTGCCACATTTGCCATCCGTTCCCCGATGCTTTCATTCGGATTTAATGGCTTGTTATCGTTAGTAATTTTGGGGCTGGTCATTTTCTTGGCAATGAAGGCTTACCAAGGTGAGTTGTTTAAACTTCCCGTCATCGGCGATTTGGCTGATAAATGGTCAAGCTGATTCGATTTTTAATCCAAAAAACAGCGAGAGTTTCGGCTCTCGTTTTTAATTTTCAATGGGCAAATGTGATAAATTATTAGAGAAGGCTAAAAATTCTCCCAACAATTTTAGCTTTTCCGAAATTTGTCAACTGGCTGAATGTTACGATTTTCGTTTTCAAAGACAAAGCGCGTCGCATATAATTTATGAGCATCCGACTTTGAAAATCGAACAGAATCGGTTGCTGAATTTTCAAAATTTCAAGGGCAAAGCCAAACCATATCAAGTTAAACAATTATTGAAAGCAATTTCTTTTTTGAGCAATGAAAAATAAATACGCATTACAAATTTTTTGGAGCGAAGATGACGAAGGTTTTATCGCCGTCTGTCAAGAATTTCCCGGACTTTCCGCTTTTGGCGAAACCCGCGAAGAAGCCTTGCGCGAAGCCCAAATTGCTTTGGATTTAATGATTACAACCTATCAAAACAATAATATCCCGCTTCCGCAGCCCAAAACCGCTTTGCTGGAAACTGTCTAATCAAAAACTCTTGCAAAAGCTTTCCCGACATTTCGCAGATAATGTTTCACGTCAAAAACCTTTTCAATTTCTTTGCTTGATAACCGCGAGGTTATATCTTTGTCCGCAAAAACCAAATCCTTAAATTCGCCGCCTTCGTCCCAGACTTTCATCGCATTGCGCTGCGCCCAAACGTATGCGTCTTCGCGTGAAACGCCTTTTTGCGTTAATGCTAAAAGCAGTTGTCCGCTAAAAACCAAACCGCGCGTTGCGTTCAGATTTTTCAGCATATTTTCGGGATACACAACTAGCGTATCTAAAAGCGAAGCGGTTTTCGCCAAAATATAATCCAAAGCCGACGACGAATCGGGCAAAACTATTCTTTCAGCCGACGAGTGCGAAATGTCGCGCTCGTGCCAGAGCGCAACATTTTCAAGTCCGACAATCGAATTGGCGCGAATCGTCCGCGCCATTCCGCAAATTCTCTCCGACAAAATCGGATTGCGTTTATGCGGCATCGCGCTTGAGCCTTTTTGTCCGGTTTTAAATTTTTCCTGTGCTTCTCTAACCTCCGTGCGCTGCCAATGCCGAACTTGCAATGCAAATTTTTCTAAACTTGATGCAATTATCGCCAACGTGCAGAGATATTCGGCATAACGGTCGCGCTGAATAATCTGCGTTGAAATCGGCGCGGCTTGCAAACCGAGTTTTTCGCAAACTCGTTCTTCAACTTCGGGGTCGAGATGTGCAAACGCGCCAACCGCACCGCTTATTTTACCGACAGAGATAATTTCTTTAGCCTTTTGCAAACGTTCTTTATTTCTTCGCATTTCTGCAAACCACAACGCGAAAGTCATTCCAAAACTTGTCGGTTCGGCGTGAATGCCGTGTGTTCTGCCAATTTGCGGCGTATCTTTGAATTCAAAAGCACGACGTTTCAAAACTTCCAACAGCGCATCAATTTTCGATAAAAGAATCTCGCACGAATCTTTTAATAAAAGTGCGTTTGCCGTATCAACAACATCGCTCGAAGTCAAACCGTAATGCACAAAACGTGCCGCTTCGCCGATGTTTTCCGCCAGATTCGTCGTAAAAGCGATAACGTCGTGGTCGGTTGTTTTTTCGATTTCATTGATGTGCTCGACCGTAAAAGCAGCCTTTGCTTTGATTTCTTCAACCGCGTCTTTAGGAATAGTTCCCATTTCCGCGTGAACTTCGCAGACGGCAATTTCGACATCGAGCCATTTCTGAAATCTATTTTGGTCTGACCAAAGTGCGCCCATTTCGGGCAAAGTGTAGCGTTCTATCATAAATCAGTAATTTTAATGCGAGAGGCATTAAACAGCGAGCGAAAGCCTTAGAACAAAGAAAAAATTATAGTTGAGCAAAACTACTTTATAATTTTTGCTCTGGTTCATTTGCTTCAATTGTAAATTCCTTCATATTTCCGCCGTTTTGCATTTCTAAATCTTCAAGCTGAATTTCCAATTTATTTTCTTTGTTAATTTCGGTTTCTTTGTCGCCTAAAACATCCTGAATATAAAGCATCTGCACCAAAACCATAATTACCGCCAAAACCGGAGTTGCTAAAACCAGACCTAATCCGCCGATTAAAACAGCCAAAGTCAATTGCGAGAGAATCGTCAAGGCGGGCGGCAGTTCAACCGTCTGGCGTTCAATCCAAGGCGTTACCAGATTTGATTCGAAAAGCTGAATGCCGACGTATAGACCGATAACATACAGCGCACTGACGGGGCTTTCGATAAACGCCAGCAAAATTGCCGGAATTGCCGACAAAATCGGACCGAAATTCGGAATAAATGATAACAGTCCGGCGATTAAACCGAGCGTCAGCGCGAGCGGAACGCCGATAATTGATAAACCTATCCACGTTAAAATGCCGATAACCAGCATCGAACCGGATTTGCCGACGAGCCACCATTGCAGCGTTTCGCCGATTTCCGCCAGAACCTCGCGCACCCGTGCGCGTCTGCCTAACGGAAAAAGTTTCGTAAAACCGTGAATATAAGTTTGCGGCTCGCTTGCCAAATAAATCGCCACTAAAATTGCGATAAAAAAGTTAGCAATCATTCCGACAGTGGACGAAAAAAATCCGCCGACACTCGATAACCAATTCGCCGTGCTGATTCGCGTCAGAACATCGTCGGTACTTGGCAGATTTTCGATGATTGCTCTGCCCCAATCGTATTGTGAAAGATTTGCACTGAGAGTTTGGGCGGATTTCGGCAGTTCATCGCGCAAATGTCTTACTTGTTCGGCAACGCTCGGCGCAAGTAAAGCAATACTTACCGCCAGAATTATTACCAGCAATAGTGAAACCAATAAGACAGCCTTGCCTTCGGATATTTTGACGTAACGATTAAGCAAATCAGCCAAGCCGCGTAAAAAAATTGCCAGCAGAACTGCTGCAAACGCCAACATCAATACATCAACAATGTAACTGATAAAAAAAACACCAAGAATTATCAGCGTTATTACCGCGCAGATTATCAAAAGGCGTTTAACAAAATGATTGAATTTATTTATTTCTCCCATTATTTTATTAGACATTATCGGAAATAAGCCGGACGTGAAAAATTATTCACTATTTTTCATTCAATTTCACTTAATAATGCTAAATCCGATAAAAATTCCTTTATTTCCAATATTGTCTATTCTAAATAAATCTAATTTTACACTTTAATTTCTTCAACCGTCTTATCTGCTTTTTCATCCATTGATTTGGTCGAAAATTCGTTGTCGGTTTTACCGCCCAAAACATCTTCAACATACAGATTTTGAATCAAAATAATTGAAACCAAAACCATCGGAGTCGCTAAAACAAGTCCTAAAATACCGAGCAAATATCCCATAAAAATCTGTGAAAAAATAGTTATTGCAGGCGGCATAGAAACTGTTTTTCGGTCAATCATCGGCGTAATCAGATAGCTTTCCAAAATTTGGACGACGGTAAAAAGCGCGATAACGTAGACGACGGTCATCGGGCTGATTGTCAGTGCCAGCAGCGAGGCGGGAATGAGCGCGATAATCGGACCGAAATTCGGGATAAAATTTAGAACTGCCGCGATAAGTCCAAGTGCCACCGCCAGCGGAACGCCCAGATACATCAAACCGACGGTCGAAAAAATGCCGATGATAAACATCGCAAAAACTCTGCCGACCAGCCACCAACGCAAACTTTGACTGATTTTTACTAAAACTTCGCTGATTCTTTCGCGTTTTGAATCGGGAAACAGATGCGCCACACCTCTGGCGTAAATTTTCGGCTCGACAGCCAGATAAATTCCCAACAAACCGACTGCTAGAAGATTTCCTAATATCGAGAGTGTCGAAGTAAAAAATCTGCTTGAAATCGAGCTGATTTGCCCGGACGGTGTAAAAATCGCGTCCAAATCTGGTATTTGTTCTAAAAGTGCCAGTCCCCAACTGTATTGAGCAACTTGCTCCTTTAGATTTTCGTACGCCGCGGGAAGTGAAGAGCGCAAATCGCGCACCTGCTCGATAACAACCGGTGCCTGCCACCAAACCGCCGCACCGATTATTGAAATCAGTAAAATCGAAACAATCACCAGCGACCAGCCGCTCGGAATTCCTGTATATTCGCTTAACCAATCGCTTAAACCACGCAGGAAGACCGCAAACAAAATGGCGGTAAACGCCAGTAGGAAAGCGGTTATCGCATTGACGAAAAGCAAGGCGAACACAATTACAAAAGTAATAATGCCGACAACGATTAAAACTCTCTTAATAAACGACTGTTTCGGTTTAACGGATAGACTCATTGTTTTATCGAATTAATGAGGTAAATTATCTATGGTGCGCTTCCAAATATCAAAGCAGGTTTCCTCATTTTTCGGTTTAACCTGAAAAGTTATTTCCAAATTTTTCTCAATAAATGAAACTTTCGCTTGCCATAAACTCCTGAATCGTGCATTAATAGAAAATTGTTAATCCTTCTCTCGCGTGTCAACGGTGATGCGCCCGTTTCAACAAAGGCGTTTTGGATAGTTCGAGATTAGGTTGTTTATAGTTGTAGAAGTCGCTCGCAGTTTTTCGAGCATCCGAAACCGACCCTTCGTAGTCAGACCGTTTCTCCGAAGATAAATTCGATTCGACGCTTCTTTTGATGTTCCGATTTTTTGGGACGAGGTTATATTTTTATGTCAACAAAACTTTATGTGGGAAATCTTTCCTTCGATACTTCCAGTCAAGATTTGGAAGAAATTTTTGGTGAACTCGGTACGGTTGAATCAGCTACGGTTGTTGAAGACCGCGACACCGGACGTTCACGCGGTTTCGGCTTTGTCGAAATGTCTTCCAAAGAAGAAGCAGCTCAAGCCATTGAACAATTTAACGGCAAAGAAGTTGATGGTCGTGAATTGAAAGTCAACGAAGCCAAACCGCGCGAAAATCGTAGCGGAGGCGGAGGCGGTCGCGGCGGCTACGGCGGCGGTGGTGGCGGTCGTGGCGGAAGCCGCGGCGGTGGCGGCGGTGGCGGTTACGGCGGTGGCGGCGGTTCACGCTGGTAAAGTCTTTCGGATAATTTCCGAATAAAAATGAAATGCCTTCGGCTAATTAGCCGAAGGCATTTCATTTTTTCACTTCATAAACCAATTCGAGCATCGCGTTGTCTTCCTTTTTGTGTTTGCAGATATTACAGGAAACAAACCGAAGCGGAACTTCCCGAATTAGTTCAGGAAATAATGGAATACCCGAACCAAGCAAAATCGGCGTAACTCCGAGATAAATTTCGTCAACCAAACCTGCGTCCAAAAAACTTTTCGCTAATTTGCCGCCGCCCGAAAGCCAGATATTTTTGCCGTCTTTCTTTTTGAGATTTTCGATAAATTCCTTTAGATTGCCCGAAACAATTTTCACATCTTTAACGCCGCTTGTCTTCAAAGTTTTCGAGAAAACATAAGTTTCCATTCCGCCGTATGGATTTGATTTTGATTTCTTTTTCGGACTCATCGCAAGGGCAGCATCCCAAGATTTTCGCCCCATCAAAACCACGTCAATGCTCGCGAAAAACGCCGTCCAATCGTAATCCCAATCCATCGAAAGCCAATCAACCGCGCCGTTTTTGCGGGCGATGTAGTTGTCTAAACTAACGCCCAAACCAAGAACTACTTTTCGCATATTGGATTTTCCCTTTCCCTTTTATGTCCTTTTGCAAACATTTTATGTTATTTTATTCATATTATGAAACAAATTTTAATGATTTTTCTACTTGTTTTGCTCGGTTCAAGTTTCGCATTTTCGCAATCGGAAAAACAGAAAATTAAAATCGCCGACAACATTCGCAGCGAGATGAATAAACAAGTCGAGGCGTGGAATCGCGGTAACATCGAAGGTTTTATGCAGGGCTATTGGAATTCGCCGGAATTAAAATTTGTTTCGGGCGAAAATGTAACGCGAGGTTGGCAGCCGACGCTCAACCGCTACAAAAAGAGTTACGATTCAAAAGCAAAAATGGGCGTTCTGACGTTTTCCGATTTGCAGATTGATGTTTTGTCGAAAGACGCGGCGGTTGTCTTGGGCAGTTGGTCTTTGCAGAGAGCGAGCGATAATCCGCACGGCAAATTTACGCTGATTTTTAAAAAATTCAAAGACGGCTGGAAAATTGTCCACGATCATACATCTTAATTTTGGATTTTAGATTTTAGATTCTGGATTGTATGATTTAGTTATTGTTAAAATTTTTAACGATAAAGGGAAAGAAACTATGGCAGAAAATAGACAAGAATCAATTGAAAAACTGAGGGACTTAATCAAAGACGTGCAGACTGCAATGCTGACGACAATTGACGGCGGCGTTTTGCGCTCGCGCCCGATGGCGACGCAGGAAACCGAATTTGACGGCAATTTATGGTTTTTTACGAGTTCGCAAACACATAAAACGGACGAAATCGAAAAGGACAACCGCGTGAATGTTTCGTATGCCGCGCCGAGTGTTAACATCTATGTTTCGGTTTCGGGGACGGCGGAAATCATCAAAGATAAAGCCAGGATGGAAGAACTTTGGAATCCGATTTTGAAGGCGTGGTTTCCGAAAGGTTTGGACGACCCAAGTATCGTTTTGTTGAAAGTTACGGCTGAACAAGCCGAATATTGGGATTCGACCTCAAGCACGTTCGTTCAGGCTGCCGGATTTTTGAAAGCGTTAGTTACAGGCGAACGTGCCGACGGCGGCGAGAATGAAAAAATTAACCTGTAAAATTTTGGTTGAACAGTTGACGATGGATAGCGGATAATGCTTTTGTAATTCGCTGTCCGTTGTTTTTAAAATTCTTTGGAGATTAATGTGAAAAAAATCTTTTTTTTGTTAGCTTTATTTGCTTTTTGCTTGCCCGTTCTCGCGCAGAAATATGATATTGAGCGTTATCTGAACATTCGCTCGGCGGGTTCGCCGTCGTTTTCGCCCGACGGCAAGCGCATCGCTTTTCTGACGAATATCACGGGAACTTCGCAGGTCTGGACAATGGACGCGGGTGGCGGTTATCCCGAACAAATCACGGCGTATCAGGACAATGTAAGTTTTGTCAAATGGCTGCCGGACGGCAAAGGTTTAATCTTTGGCAAAGCCGTCGGCGGCAACGAGAACACGCAATTTTTTCTTCTTTCAAATGACGGCGCGGAAATCAAAGAATTAACGAATAATCCAAACGTGCGCCACAATTTCGGCGATTTGTCCAAAGACGGCACAAGAATTTTTTATACGTCGAACAAACGCGATAGAAATTGGTTTGACGTTTATTCGATGAATCTTGTCGAAGGAAAGGAAGAATTGCTTTATCAAGACAACAGTTCAAACTTTGTTGTGGCAGTTTCCGACGACGGAAGCAAAGTTATTGTTTCGCGCTCTTCCGTGAGATTTAGTTTGGATAATGATTTGTATTTGATTGACGCTAAAACCAAAAAGGCAACACATCTCACGCCGCACGACAAAGCGACACAATACGGCGACGTGCATTTTTTGCCCGACGGAAATTCGATACTTTTCGGCACAAATCAAAACGGTGAATTTATGGCACTTTCCCGAATGGATTTGCAGACAAAAAAAATTGAAACGCTCAATAATGCAAATTGGGATTTGGACGCAGCCGAAATTTCAAGAAACGGTAACGCAGCCGCTTGGACGATTAACAAAGAAGGATTCAGCCAATTGTATGTAAATGATTTAACAAAACGCGAAAAACGCGCAAATCTAATATCTCAGGAATCTTTGCCGCAATTTGAGATAATCAAACTTCCCGCATCAGGCGTGGTTGGCGGGATTGAATTTTCCAATGACGGAAGCAAGCTGGCTTTTACATTTTCCGGCGCGAAATACAATGCGGATATTTGGATTTATGATTTAAAGACGAAAAAAATCACTCAGGTTACAAAAAGCTCAACACTCGGCATTCCGCAAAGTTCGTTTGTCGAGCCGCAATTGATAAAATATAAAACTTTCGACGGGCGCGAGATTCCGGCTTGGTATTACCGTCCCGACCCAAAGGGTTTTTTAACTAATCCTCCTCCGAAACCGAATGAAAAGCCGCCTTTAGGTGTCGAGCCAAGCACTCGTCCGGTTATCGTCAGCGTTCACGGCGGACCTGAAGGACAGGAGCGTCCGGGCTTTAATCCGCTTTATCAATATTATCTTTCACGCGGTTACGCCATTCTTGCAACAAATGTGCGCGGCTCGACAGGTTACGGCAAAACTTTTTCGCATCTTGACGATGTGGAAAAGCGCGAAGATTCGGTCAGAGATTTGGCGGCGGCGGTTCAATGGCTGAAAACGCAAGGCGGCGCAGACCCGAAACGAATTGCCGTGATGGGCGGAAGCTACGGCGGTTATATGACAATGGCGGCGATTACGCTTTACCCGGAACTTTTCGCGGCGGCAGTCAACACCGTTGGAATTGTCAATTGGGAAACATTTTTGAAAAACACTTCGGGTTATCGTCGCCGACAACGCGAGGTCGAATACGGAATGCTCGACAAAGATATTGATTTCTTGCGCCGGATTTCGCCGATTGCGAAAGTTGATAAAATCAAAACGCCGCTGTTTGTCATTCACGGCAAAAACGACCCGCGCGTGCCTTACACGGAAGCCGAACAAATTGTCAAAGTTTTAAGAAAACGCGGCGCAACCGTCGAATACAAACTCTTTGACGATGAAGGACACGGCATTGCAAAACTAAAAAACCGGCTCGAACTTTATCCGCTCGTCGCCGATTTTCTTGATAAATATATGAAATAAACTTTATTCTTTTTGTTTGTGATAAATGCTGATAACTAACCCGGCAATTCCATTTAAAACCATTAATGAATTTGTAAAAATAAACACCCAATTCGACACTAAAATACTATAAATTACAAAGCCGAGCGAAGCCGCAATTTGTCCGGCATAAAGCCAAATCGAAACGCCTTCGCTCGTCCCTTCGCTCCATTGTTTGTGAACCTGTCTAGCAATTGTTGCAACCAAAATCAGCGAACTAATCCAACCGATAACTTCTGTCATAAAATAAAGAAGCGAATTAAAGATAATAAATCTGGATTTTTCGCTTAAAGTCTTTAGACGATTCGTCTAGGTTCATCTTTATCTTCGCCAACCGGCGGTTTATTCACATTCGGCGGCTCTTGAACCGGCGCGGCGGGTTGCTGGTCAGGCGGAACAGGAATTTCTTCATCCGGCTGCTCAATATCGTCGTTATCCAAATCTTGTTCGACAGCCGAATGACTGCCGAAATCATCATCTCTTTCAGTTGAATTCGTATCCGGCGGCGGTATGTTTTGCACGTCTTGCATAACAAAATCTCCTTATATTATAAAAATATTATAAAAGTTAAAAGAAAAGCGAATGCGTAAAGGAGTGTGTTAAAATGGGATTTACAAACTTAACTTTGAGATTGAATATTGTAAATCTCCTTAACACTCCCTTACAGACTCGCTTCTCGTCGGACGTATTTGCAAAAATCGTGCCTATGCAATTTCAAATACGAGAAATTATTCATATTAAAGCAGTTAATCATTGTCTTGTGAAAAATAATAGAATTAACCTCAAACGGATGTATTAAATTAAGGCACAGTTTTATTAGCTGAAATATTTTTTAACTCGCTCAGTGAGACATCCGCAATAAGCCGAAATACTCTGATTCTTTTATCATTTGGAAATTCTTTCGCCGCCAGCGCGTCGCAAATTATCAGAGAAGCGTTTTTTAAACCTTTTTTCCAATCTTTTTCGGCGGTTGAGCGCAAAACAATCGAGTCAGATTCGACGTTTGCTGCAATTAAAATTGTCTTTGACCACGAAAGAAATTTCTCCCAACCCGATACAACCGCAATTAAGTCGTTTTGTTCAGGACGATTTTCATCCGTCATCGAATCCGAAACGGAGCGCGGCTTGATAAAAAAACAGATTTTATCGGCAGGCAAAACGCTTTCGATTTCCTGCTTTTCGTTAATCATCGCCGTGAAAACCGTGTTGTTGTGTTGTTTTTTTGCAAAATTCTCAAAACTCGTGCCGACAACCCGAAAATTTGTTGTTTGACTGATTTCTTCAATCAGAATCTCGCGCAAGTTTCTGTCGGATTCGATAACCAAAAATTGTTCGGGCGGTTTGTCAGTAAACCATTTTTGCAGACGATTTTGGATTTCGTTTTTGGAATAGCCTTGAGATTGCGCGGTTTGAAAAAAGTTGGCGATGAGCGCATCGAGTTCGGTTTCGTCGTCTGATTTTTTTTGTTTTGTTTCGCAGACATAAAAACCGCTTCCCTTTTTAAACCTAATCAAGCCTTGTTCGGTAAGTTTTTGATAGGCGGAACTAACCGTATTAGCGTGGAGCTTAAATCGCCGGGCAAGTTCGCGGGTGCTGGAAAGTTTTTCGCCGACGGGCAAATCGCCGCTGATAATACCGAGCGTGATTTGCGTGATGAGCTGCTCGCGGACGGGAATTTCGGAGTTTTTTGAAAGCCAGATTTTCATAACAAATCTTTTACCGCAGAGACACAGAGTTTTTTTTAATTTTCTCTGCGTCTCCGCGTCTCTGCGGTAAAATTTAGTTTAGAACTTTCCTCATCGCGTCTGTTAAGTCAGTAAATTGAAACTCAAAACCTGCGTCTTGCAATCGTTTCGGCAAAACCCGCGCACCTTCGAGCAAAAGCGTTTCGCCTTTTTCACCGAATAAAAGTTTGATGCCGAATTCGGGAATCGGAATGATTGTCGGGCGATGCAGAACTTTACCCAAAGTATTTGTAAATTCTTCGTTGGTTACGGGATTCGGCGCGGTGGCGTTGACCGCTCCTTTTAAGTTTTTATTTTCAAGCGCAAAGTGAATACTTTTAATCAAATCATCAAGCGCAATCCAACTCATATACTGCTCGCCGCTTCCGATTGTGCCGCCGACACCGAGTTTGAAAGGCATCAGCATTTCTTTGAGTGCGCCGCCGTCTTTTGCCAAAACAATACCAATTCGCGGCAGCACGACTCGCGCGCCGAAACCTTCCGCTCTGTTTGATTCGGCTTCCCACGCCGCGCAAACATCGGCAAGAAAACCTTCGCCTTGCTTGCTGTCTTCGATTAAAACTTCGTTGCCGCGCGTTCCGTAAAAACCGATTGCCGAAGCGGACACAAATATCTTCGGCGGATTTTGTGTCTTTTTCAGCGCATCAACCAAAGTTCTTGTTCCAACAACGCGGCTTTCTTTTATTTTTCTTTTCTTTTCCTCCGTCCAGCTTCCCTCGCCAACCGTTTCGCTCGCGAGATAAATAACCGCATCGAAGTTTTCCAGTTTCGCCTGCTCGCTTTCCGAAAAGCCCTTTTCCGCGTCCCATTGAATCTCGTCCGCGTTTTTTGCCGCTTTCCGCGAAAGTTTATAAACTTCGTGTCCTTTGGCTTTTAATGTCGGAACTAATTCGCTTCCAACCAAACCACTTGCGCCTGTTACAAGAATTTTCATAAAAAGATTTTAACGCAAAAACACCGGGTAGTTGCTTATTTTTACTTTTTACTTTTGAATTTCCCTCTTTCCCTGCAAATCGCGCCGAACAAACCGCACCATTTTTCTAATTTCGTCTTCGGTCAATTGATTTTTGAATGCGGGCATCGGAAGTTTGCCTTCTTTGATTTGCCGATAAATTTCTTCTTCGGATTTTGTCGCCGCTTCACCGTAACGCAGAGAAGGAATCAATTTGCCGTCAATTTCTTTGCCGTTGGCTTCTTGTCCATGGCAAATCGCGCAGTTTTGGCGGTAAAGTGAGGCTTCATAACTTTTGCTTTCGGCGACGTTAAATTCGTTGCGTTTCGATTGAGTTTGCACACATGCCGTAACCAAAAATGCAGCGAACAAACAAACTACACCGACTTTAGCCTTTAATCTTCGATTTTCGGTTTTAGACTTTAGCCATCGGACTTTGGACTTTGGACTCACTTAATCGCTCCCTCAATCGGACTTGACGCACTTGCGTAAAGACGTTTTGGCATTCTGCCCGAAAGATATGCAAACCTTCCCGCTTGAACGGCAAGTTTCATGGCGGTTGCCATTTGCGCTGCGTTTTGTGCTTCGGCAATAGCCGTGTTCATCAAAATCGCGTCCGCGCCGAGTTCCATAGCGATTGCCGCATCCGACGGAACGCCAACACCCGCGTCAACAATTATCGTCGCGTCGGACAGTTGTTCGCGCATAATTCGCAAATTTGAAGGATTTTGCACGCCCATTCCCGAACCAATCGGCGCGGCAAGCGGCATCACGGCGGGGCAACCGATGTCCAATAATTTTTTCGCCATAATCAAATCGTCGGAGAAATACGGCAGAACAATAAAGCCTTCTTTGACAAGAACTCGCGCGGCTTCGAGCGTTTGTTCGTTGTCCGGCAGAAGCGTAATTTTATCGCCGATGACTTCGAGCTTTATCCAGTCAGTTTCGAGTGCTTCGCGGGCAAGTCGTGCCGTGCGAATCGCATGTTCGGCATCATAACATCCAGCCGTATTCGGCAAAATCTGCATTTCGGGATTGAGAAAATCGAGAAAGGATTCAGTTTTTTTGTCCAAAGGAACGCGGTTGACCGCAACCGTAACCATTTCCGCGCCCGAAGCCATGTGTGCGGCTTGCATTTCCTGATGTGAGCGATATTTGCCTGTGCCGATAATCAGCCGTGAATTGAAAGTTTTTCCTGCTAAGTTAAATATATCAGTCATAAATAATTCCTAATTTCAGATTCCAGATTTCAAATTTCGGACTATAAGTTTCAAAATTGTGTATTCTTCAATCTTATCAAAAAATCGCACAAAAGAAATGCGGACTGAAAACGCTTTCAATCCGCATCTTGGAATCTGGAGTCTGAAATCTGAAATCCTATCCGCCGCCGACGAAATGAATAATCTCGATTTTATACGCATCGTTGATTTTGATATTTTCCCAATCTTTTTTGCGAACGACTTGTTTATTTACTTCGATGGCAATTCTTTCATCAGGCAGAAACAAATACTTGAGAAGTTCGGTTA
>MWZA01000123.1 GCA_002050455.1 Acidobacteria bacterium 5-1
GTTTAATTCAAGACCGCGCCGACGTTGTTAATAGTTTTCCTGTTCGTCAAATTATTATTTGGAAACGGGCGGGCGGGTTTAATTTTAATCCGGGCTACTTTGTTCCAACTTACGAAGTTATTTACTTAATCGCCAAACCGAAATTCAAACTTGCGCCACAAAAAAACGGTTACGGCGATGTTTGGGAATTTCCGCAGGAAATGAAAAATAAACATCCTGCACCATTTCCTATTGCATTGCCTTTTCGATGTATCGAAAGCACAGAAGCACAAATTATTCTTGACCCTTTTTCAGGTTCGGGAACAACCGCAATAGCCGCTAAACAACTTGGTAGAAATTACATCGGCATCGAAATTTCGCCGGAATACTGCGAAACCGCAGAAAGTCGTATCAATGGAACGGTAACAATTCCAACCGGAGAAAACACTCTTTTCGATTTGGCGAACTAATGAAAATATACACGAAAGAAACTCTTATTAAAGAATTAAAAAAGATTCGAGATTTAGGCTTTATCTCAAATGCTCGACACGGTAATCACGGTGGCATCGGAAACACGCTTGAAGATTTACTCGGTATTGAAGAAAACAATTTGCCAATACCTAATGCTGATGAATGGGAATTAAAAACACAACGACTTGGCACTACGTCTTTGACAACTCTTTTTCACGTTGAACCTTCTCCGCAAGCGTTAAAGTTCATTCCTGCTGTTTTGCTTCCCAAATATGGTTGGCGGCATCAAAAAGCCGGATTAGGTTATCCCGAAGTTGAAATGAGCTTTCGCCAAACAATTCACGGACTCGCGCCAAGCGATAGAGGTTTCAAAGTCGTAATAAACGAAACGGAACAAAAAGTTTTGATTTCTTTTGACAGTTCAGTCGTTGCGGTCAAACATCTTGATTGGCTCAAATCGGTAGAAACTCGCGTTGGACTTGGTGAATTAAATCCGCAACCGTATTGGGGATTTGCTGATTTAGCCGCGAAAGCCGGAACAAAACTGCATAATTGTTTCTACGTTCAAGCCAAAGTTAAACGCGAAGGCGGACAAGAGTTTTACCATTACCAGAAAATTTTAAAGCTGACTCGTTTCAGTTTTGACAACTTTTTGCAAGGTTTGCGTGAAGGCTTTGTTTTAGTAGATTTTGACGCTCGAAGTGGACATAATCACGGAACAAAATTTCGATTGCGGCAAAATCGCTTGCCTGATTTATATGAACACGCTGAAGAAATTTAACTCTATGAACAAACAAATAATTTCAGACACGGATAAAATCTTTGCAACGGGCGTTTTTCTTCAACCTGTCAAATGCACGATAAACGAGAAAGAACAATGGCGTTGGATAGCTGTCGGCTTTGAGGACGACAGTTTTCTTGACGGTGAAATTGTTAATCCGAACGAATATGCGGAAAGCATAAAAGATTTGATAATCGACGCGGAAACGTGAAAGATAAAGTGAATTGTTTGCGTGTTCGGCAATTTGGGGCGAGAAAAAGGAAAGTAAATTTTACGCAAGATGCAAAGAAGTTTAGCCACGAACAAATATCAAAAATAACGAGGGAAAATTAGCCATGAATAACACGAATAAAAAACAAAAGTAATTTTTGTTATTCGTGTTATTCATGGCTAAAAAATTCTCGCCATTTGCTTTTCAAAATCTTCGCGCAAGCCCAAACGCTCAAGCCAAAGTTCTTGCTCGCGTTTTAGTTCAGGCAAATAAACAACATCCGAAAGCGCGTAATGAACCAAATCATCCGTCCAAATGCCGTTCCAAGTGCGGTTGAATTTTGTGCGGTGCGATTTGTCCAAATCAACCGCGAAATAGCGGTAAAGTGTCTCCGCCAATGAAACGGATTGATTTGCGCCTTTCGTTAAAACTTTTTCGGCAATCATTGTGCAATAGACGTTGTTTGTTTGATAACCGCTTTCGCGTAAGAATTCCAAATCGAATTTCGCGTTGTGAAAGATTTTTGTAATTGAAGGATTTTCTAAAATCGCGGCAAGTTTTCCCAATGATACGCCTTCGCTAATTGGAACTAAAACATTAAAATCGCCGTCGGAAAACTGCACCGAGTAAATTCTGCCCGCTCGCGCCGACAGCGACGAAGTTTCCGTGTCGCAACCGATTTGCCTTACGACGGAAAGTCTTTCATATGCAAATTCGATTTCCTTTTGATGACGCGCGACTAAAATTTTCACACTTAAATTGTAAATCACTAAACAACAAGCCGGAAATGTATTAAACTGTTAAAGAGAATATGACAGAAAAACTAACCGAAGTTGAAGCGCGCATTGTCGGCGCACTGATTGAAAAACAATTGACTACGCCCGAATACTATCCGCTGACGCTGAACTCACTCGTCGCCGCCTGTAATCAGAAAAGCAACCGCGAGCCGGTTGTTGCTTATGACGAGGAAACCGTTACAAAAGCGTTAGAAAATCTACGAGAAAAGAACGTCGTATATGTTTTTTACGGAAGCACGAGCCGCGTGCCGAAATATAAACATATTTTGCCCGACGTTTTTGAACTCGAACCGCCGGAAACCGCCGTTTTGTGCGTTTTAATGCTTCGCGGAGCGCAGACTCTTGGCGAATTGCGCGAGCGCACTAGCCGGCTTTACGAATTTTCCGGTCTTGGCGAAGTCAATGAAACGCTCGACAATTTGATGAGAAGAAATGAACCGCTGGTTGTTAAATTGGAACGTCTGCCCGGACAAAAAGAAGCGCGTTTTGCACATCTTTTGGCGGGAGAAATAGATGTTTCCGCTTACGCGAAGGAAAACACGATTTCCAATAAACAAGCGGACAATCAACGAGTGGAAAATCTTGAACGCGAGTTGGAAAATTTGCGAACCGAGTTTAATTTGTTTCGGCAGATGTTTGAGGATTTCAAAAAACAGTTTGAATAAAAGTGCAAATGTGGAAAAGGTAAAAAGTGAAAAAGTCTGCCTTTATCTCTCAATAACAAACTTTTTCACCTTTTCGCTCTTTCACATTTGCACTTTTATTTGCCCCAAACGCCGATGCGTTTTTTCACCAAATCTTCGACGCTCAAATTCGGGTTGCTGCGGATAAATTCAGCGTCAATCTTAAAAATTTTCATCTTCACGAGTTCTTCGACAGAAAGATTGTTAAAGCCTGCGCTTCTTACTTCGTTGATAAATTCCGGTGTGATTTTGAAAATCCTCATTTTCACAAGACTTTCAAACGGTTCGTTGTTAAAACCCGCCGCGCTTATTTGTCGCACATAACTGGCATCAATTTTGAAAATTCGCGCCTTGACCAAATCTTCCATTCCGAGATTGGAAAATCCGGTCGCTTTCATTTCCTGCATAAATTGCGGCGTAATGTTGAAAATACGCGCTTTGAAAAGGTCGTCTATATCGAGTTTGCCGAAATCAGCCGAAAGTAAATCATCTGTAAAAGCTGTTGTTAAATTCAAAGTTGCGGCGGCAAAAAGTCTGTTTTCGGGTTCACGTTCGTTTTTGGAAGAACCTTTTTCAAAGTCAAATCCGCGCGATTTCATTGCCGAAACAAACTGCGGATTTGCCGTAAAACGAAAAGTTCCCGCGCCTTTGCCATTATTAAAATTACCTTCACAATCAATCGTTCCGGCTTCGCGCACCAAACTGAATTTGACCGCGCCGCTGCTTAACGCTTGCTCGCGCGATAAACCTTGCAGTTCGGCAAACTCGTAACTTTGTCCCATTTGATTTGTGCCGCCTTTTTCGCTCCGGCGTTCAAAGGACAAGTAGATTTTATCGTTTTTTTCGGTGTTAGTTTTCGCTGTCCAATCGCCGGTTATAACGGTTTGTGCGACGATAACATACGAACCGAAAACCAGCACGATAACCGCCAAACTAAAAAACGAAAGCGTCAGATTTTGCAATTTTTTTGACATAAAAGAAACTCCTTTAAATTTGAATTTTGTATGTATTACAAAAAGAAAACACCGCAATGCGATGTTTTGTGACAAAAATTTCGGAGTAAGTTTTAAAATATTTCACAGTTAGATTTTCATTCAGTTGAAATCTCTGCTTCGCCGTGAAGTGCGGCGTGCATCGTGTGCCAACTCAAAGACGCGCATTTGACACGCGCCGGAAACTCGCGCACACCGGCAAAGATTTTGAGTTTTCCTAAATGATTTTCTTCCGCTTCTTCGTCCATTTCGCCCAAAACCATTCGATGAAATTCATCGAAAAGCGTTTCGGCTTCCGTCAAAGTTTTGCCTTTGACCATCTGCGTCATCATCGAAGCCGATGCTTTTGAAATGGCGCAACCTGAACCAACAAACGAAACGTCTTGGACACGCTCGTCTTCGAGTTCGAGAAAAACTTTCAATTCATCGCCGCACAACGGATTGTTTCCGTCAGCTTTGCGGTTTGCGTTTTCAATCTTGCGGAAATTTCGCGGATTTTTGTTGTGGTCTAAAATTACTTCTTGATATAAATCGTTTAATTCTGACATATTTCGATTTTGGATTTTAGATTTTGGATTTTGGATTTGTTTGAAATTTCTAGAAAACCGTCCAGCTCGTTCGGCTCAAGCAAAATCGTAAAACTCTATTCGCCAACTTGAATCGGAGTTTGCTGCATATTTTTCTCTTATGTTACTTACATTTTCTTTCCGTTTGGCTATTGCACCAACGCCACCTGAAATCCCAATGTTGTTTTATTGTAAATTCATCCAGTAAAATTTCATTACTTGGCGGTTCTTTATATCTCACAGAATATGTAGCCATTCTCTTTGGCTCCCAATCGAAAATCATTTCAGTGCTGACAAATTCTACATTTGGATGTTGTTCTAAAAACTCCCGCCTAATTGTTTCATCGCTTGGATAATTAAATTGCCAATACAAAAATAATGAAGCTAAAAGAAGAACTAAAATTGGAAATACGAGCCATTTTTTCATAATCTCACGCAAAAACATCAATTACTTTCTGAATCGAATTCGCCAAAACGTCAACTTCTTCGCGCGTGTTGTAAAAAGCAAACGAAGCGCGAGCCGTCGCCGGAATTTGGAAAAACTGCATCACGGGTTGGGCGCAGTGATGTCCGGCGCGAATCGCAATTCCCGATTGGTCTAAAATTGTGCCGATGTCGTGCGGGTGAACATTTTCAATCGTGAACGACACAACCGACGCTTTTTCCTGCGCCGTTCCAATTAATTTCACGCCTTCGATTGCCGAAAGTTTTTCGGTTGCATATTCGAGAAGTTCGTGTTCGTATCGAATGGCGGCTTCGCGGTCAATCGAACCCAAATAATCAATCGCCGCGCCGAGTCCGATATTCGAGGCAATTGCGGGCGTTCCGGCTTCAAACTTGTTCGGTAAACCCGCGTAAGTTGTTTTTTCAAACGTCACGGTGCGAATCATATCGCCGCCGCCCATAAATGGATTCATCGTTTCAAGAATTTCTTTTTTGCCGTATAAAACGCCGCTTCCTGTCGGCGCAAACATTTTATGACCGGAAAAAGCGAGAAAATCGCAATCCAAATCCTGCACGTCAATTATCGAATGCGGAACGCTCTGCGCCGCGTCAATTAAAACCGGAACGCCGAATTTATGCGCCGATTCAATCATTTGTTTGACCGGATTGGTTGTTCCGAGCGCGTTGGAAATATGGACAACCGAAACGAATTTTGTCCGTTCGCTGAGCATCGCTTCGTATTCGTCAATGATAAGCTCGCCGCGCTCGTTCATCGGAATCACTTTTAAAACCGCGCCTTTTTCTTCGCAAAGCATTTGCCAAGGCACAATGTTAGCGTGGTGTTCCATCGCGGAAATAATAACTTCGTCGCCTTCATTGATAAATTTGCGCCCGTAACCATTGACGACCAAATTGATGCCTTCGGTTGCGCCGCGCACAAAAATACATTCTTTAACATCGCCTGCGTTAATAAATCTTTTGACCTTTTCGCGTGCGCCCTCGTAAGCGGAAGTCGCCTTTTGCGAAAGATAATGCACGCCGCGATGAATATTTGAATGTTCTTCCTGCAAATATATTGAACCGCGTTTGATAACGATATTCGGCACTTGCGACGATGCCGCGTTGTCCAAGTAGACAAGCGGATTGCCGTTGACCGTTTGCGATAAAACGGGAAAATCCGCGCGAATTTTTTCTACATTCCAATTGCTCATTTTTTCTAATTTTGCTGCGTTCATAATTTCTAAGCCAATCTCAACTGCATCGGTTGTAACGTGCGGTTAAACGGATTCAAAACGATTCCCAAAATTTCCAGAGTTACCACGCCAAGCAAAGGCTCATCGCCTTCTTCGCCAAGAATTACCGGCGTATGAAAATCTTCATTCAGAATTTCGATTCGACATTCGGAAACGCCGCGCTCGATTTTCGTTCCGTCAGCCAGCGTAAAAGTTAAGGTTTTCTTTTGCTCTAAACCCAATTTTTCCCAAACCTCTTTTGGCAAAAGCGTATAATTTGCGCCGCTGTCAATCAAAAAATCTACCGATTCCGAAACGTCATTTTTCCCCGTCAATTTTCCTTCAACGTAAGTTAATCCCATAATTTTTACGCCTCCAAACTCACCTTCAGAGGATTCAAAACCGCTTTATTAAAATTACTTTACTTTCTAAAAATATCCTTCACCATAAATTTCAAATCGGGCAAGAGCGGCGAGCGTATTTCATCCGTTTTTCTAAAAGTTCCAACCGAGGTCAATACATTTTCTTGCAGACGCGAAACTTCAATAACTTCGACAACCGGCTCGACAATCCAATACTCTTTCACGCCGAATCTGCCGTAAGTCTGACGTTTAACCAGCGTATCGCGCCGCACATTTTCCGAGCCCGGCGACATAATTTCAATCGTCAAATCAGGTGCGCCAACAATGTAAATGCCCGAAGCGATTTGCGGAATGCGCTCTTTTGCAACATAAACTAAATCGGGAATCGCGCTGTTATATTCATCAAAAATTACGCCCGGCGTTACCCAAACTTGTCCAATCGGATTTTGGTCTAAATAGTTGTATAAGATTGTTACAAATCGTCCAATCAGTTCCTGATGTTTTAACGATGGTGCTTTTGCCACGGAAAGTTCTCCTTCAAAAAGTTCATAAATTTTACCATCATCGGGCGTTGCTTCAAGGTCATAAATTGTCAACAAGGGCGCGATTGTTTGTATTTGCTGCATAAATTTTTCCTCTTAAACTTCCAAATTTACATCCAAACGATTTAAAACCGCTTCGTCGAGTTCGGCTTTGATTGAAGCGATTTCGATTTTACGAATAATTTCTTCGGCGAAACCGTAGGTCAAAAGATTCGTCGCAAGTTTCGGCTCAAGTCCGCGCGAAAGCAGATAGAAAATCTCTTCGTCTTCGAGTTGTCCGACGGTTGCGCCGTGAGCGCATTTTACGTCGTCATTGTAGATTTCAAGCTGCGGTTTTGTGTCAATCCGCGCGTCGTTCGAGAGCAGAAGGTTTTTGTTTGATTGGTTTGCGTCCGTTCCTTTCGCGCCTTCGGCGACATAAACTTTGCCGTTGAAAACGCCGCGCGATCTGTCGTTCAAAATTCCTTTATAATTTTGATGCGAAATACAATTCGGCAAATTGTGTTCAATCAAAGAATGCGTGTCGGCGTGCTGCTTGCCGTTGAGCATATAAAGCCCGTCAACAAACGCTTCGCCGCCTTCCGCGTTGAATTTCAAATTGACATCGTGCCGCGAAATGCGCCCGCCGAGATTAATGTTTGTCGCATCATAAACGCTCCCGCGATTCAATTCAATGTTTGTTGTGCCGACGTGAAACGCTTCGTGACTTTCGCGCTGAACGCGGAAATGTTTGAGTTTCGCTTCATCCGCCAGAAAGATTTCGACAACCGAATTTGTAAAGTATTTTGCTTCATCAAACCGCGTGTAGCTTTCGACAATCGTCGCTTCGCTATGATTTTCCGCGACGACCAAAACTCGCGGAAAACTCACTTTGTTTTCAGTTGAAGCAAACAAAAGATGAATCGGCGTTTCGATTTTCATATCTTTCGGGATGTATAAAAGCAAACCGTTTTCGGTAAAAGCTGTGTTCAAAGCAGTAAAACCGTTAAAATCGTATTTGACCGATTTTGCCAGATTCGCTTTGATAATTTCCGCATGCCTTTCATCCTTGAACGCTTCCGCAAACGTCAGCGCAATTGCGTTTGCAGGCAAAGCCGAAACGTCGGAAAGTTCAGTGTTTAATCTGCCGTCAATAAAAACGAGTTGACTTTGTTTCGATTCGGTATAAGAGAACTTTTGCAGCGTTTTCTCATCTACTGTTCCCGACTCAAACTCAAAATTTTCCTTTGCAATCGGCGCGACATTTGTGTATTTCCAATCTTCATTTTTAACCGTCGGAAAACCGTTTTCCGTAAAATTCCGAAAACTCTTTTCGCGCAGAGATTTTAACCAATTCAGTTGGTTCGACTGCTCCAAACTTTTGCGGATTTTCGCGCTGTAAATTGTTTCTTTTGTCACTTGTGAATTCATTTCTTAAATTTGTTCATTGCTGATTTTAATCTTTTCAGACT
Organism: Acidobacteria bacterium 5-1; assembly: GCA_002050455.1. GTDB lineage: Bacteria > Acidobacteriota > Blastocatellia > Pyrinomonadales > Pyrinomonadaceae. Next base: position 8,512 of record MWZA01000123.1, read on the forward strand.
TTCTTCCGTTTGTTCTTTTAAACGCTGTGTTTCTGCTTGATTACGCTCTATGTTTTTCAAAATTTCGTCCAATCCTTTCAAACCTTCTTTGCATTTCGTCTTGTAAAAGGCTCTTTGGCTAACCAATTTTTGAAATTTTTGAACATTTGCCTATTTCCCAGCCGCTTTCACCCAATCGTAACCTTTTTCTTCGAGTTCCAAAGCCAATTCCTTGCCGCCTTCTTTGACGATTTTTCCGTCTGCGAGAACGTGGACAAAATCAGGCGTAATGTAATTCAAAAGACGTTGATAATGCGTTACCAGAATTATTGCTTTGTCCGCATTTCGCAATTTGTTCACGCCTTCGGCGACGATTCTGAGAGCGTCAATATCAAGCCCCGAATCGGTTTCGTCCAAAATGGCGAGTTTTGGTTCAAGTACTGCCATTTGCAGAATCTCGTTGCGCTTTTTTTCGCCGCCCGAAAAACCTTCATTGACCGAACGCTTGAAAAACGACGAATCCATATCAACAATTTTTGCTCTTTCCTTGAGCAAATCATTAAATTCGAGCGGGTCAAGTTCTTCAAGCTCAAGATGCTTCATCTTTTCGTTATACGCAAGCCGCAAAAACTGTGAATTCGACACGCCCGGAACTTCAACCGGATATTGAAACGCCATAAAAATACCTTCTCGCGCTCTTTCGTCCGGTTCAAGTTCGAGTAAATTTTTACCTTCGTATAGCACTTCACCCTTTGTTACTTTGTAACTCGGATGACCGGCAAGAACTTTCGCCAAAGTTGATTTGCCTGAACCGTTCGGTCCCATCAGCGCGTGGACTTCGCCTTTTCTGACTTGCAAATTCAAGCCTTTTAAAATCTCTTTGCCGTCAATTGCGGCGTGTAAATCTTTGATTTCTAATAACATTTTTAAATAATTTCCTTAAACATAAATTTCGCCTTTCAAATAAAGCACGGCATTTCCGCCGATTTTTACTCTTTCGCCGTTTAATTCACAAAATAATTCGCCGCCTCTTGCAGAAATTTGTCGTGCATAAAGCGTTTCTTTTCCGAGTTTTTCCGCCCAATACGGAATTAGCGAACAATGAATTGCGCCCGTTACCGGGTCTTCCGCGATGCCGATGCGCGGCGCGAACATCCGCGAAACAAAATCCGCATCTGTGCCTCTTGCGGTAACGATAACTTCGTCGAAAGGAATCTTGCTCAAAGCCGACATATCAGGTTTGATATTTTTGATGTCTTCTTCCGTTTCAAACAACAGCATCACCATATTTCCCTGTGTTTCCCAAGTTTGCTTCGGCGTTTTCCCGACGGCTTCAACCAAATCCGCCGAAAATTCGACTTCATTTAAACCATATTTCGGAAAATCCAAAACCAAAACATCGCCTTGTTTTTCAACGCTTAAATTTCCGCTTCTCGACGAATAAAATTTGACTTCTTTTTCTTCCAAGTTCAGACAATTGAAAATAACGTGCGCCGCGGCAAGCGTCGCGTGTCCGCAAAGATTGACTTCGACTGCCGGAGTGAACCAACGAATCTCGTAAAAACCATCGTTTTTGACAAAAAAAGCCGTTTCCGCAAGATTATTCTCCGCCGCGATTTTGAGCATCGTTTCGTCCGCCAGCCATTCGGTCAAAGGACAAACCGCCGCCGGATTTCCGGCAAAAAGTTTATTTGTAAAAGCATCAACCTGATAAATCGAAAGTTTCATATAATTATTTAAAAACCTACGCCTCTTGATTGCTCTTGCTCCAATTAAACCAGCCGCGCAAGTGCATTATGAAAAAATCGAACTACCGATAACCACGGCAAAACTGCCGATTAAAACGCCGACCGCAATTCAATTGAGGCTCGCCAGCATAAAGACGAGAAAGCCGATTTCAGTTTTTGTTCCCCAAAAGACAAACGCCCGTCAAACCGCAAATAGTCGCCAACCAATCAATTCCGTAATACTGCATTTTTCTACTCTTTCACCGCCGCAATCGCCTGAATTTCAATCTTTGTGCCGAAGTGCAAATCTTTTACCGGAACAATTGCCCGCGCCGGACGATGTTCGCCCAACATTTGCGCATAAACCGCGTTGACTTTATCCCAGAGTTCCATATCGGAAACGTAAATCGTCATTTGAAGAACGTGATTCAAATCGCTGTCCGCCGCAAGCAGAAGCTGTTCGACATTTCGCAAGGCGAGTTCGGTCTGCGCTTCGATTGAACCTGTTTCGACTTTGCCCGTCGTCGCATTTCGCGGCAATTGTCCCGACACAAAAATTAAGCCGTTATGCACAACGGCTGGCGAATAATGTCCCACGGGCGCGGGCGCGTCTTGTAATTTAATTTTTTCCATTAAAAACTCTCGTCATTTTCCAAACGGTCAGCGATGACTTGCAGTGCTAAAATTTTTACTTTCTTTATCGCATCTTCGCGCGTTTCGCCATAAACTAAAAAGCCGTCCAGCGCGTCAATTTCGGCAATCCAGCCTCCGTCCGTTTCTTGTTCGAGCTCGATTGCTAAATTCATATTTTTACGCCGTCGCTAAAACTCTTACCTCGCGCTGCAAGCGGTCGGCGAGTTTGTCTTTCTCGGTTTCAAGGTCGTAACGTGATTGCAAATTCAGCCAGAATCTTTCCGACAAACCGAAATATAAAGATAATCTCAAAGCCGTGTTCGGCGTTATCGAGCGTTTGCCCTGCACGATTTCATTAACGGTTTGTGAGCCGATGCCGGTTTCTTTTGCCAGACGAGATTGCGTAATCTTCATCGGCAGCAAAAACTCTTCCAACAAAATTTCGCCCGGATGAATCGGCGGTAATTTTTTCATAATTTAACCTCAATGATAATCAATGATTTCAACTCCATAAGCGTCTTCGTCGCGCCAAATAAAACAAATCCGCCATTGGTCGTTGATACGGATGCTGTGTTGACCGGCGCGATTGCCCGATAATTTTTCCAAACGATTCGCGGGCGGAATTTGCAAATCATTTAACCTTTCCGCCGCGTCCAAAATCTCCAACTTTCGCCGTGCGACTTTTTGAATATCACTTGGCAATTTTCGGGAAAACTCGCGCCCGAAAATTCGTTCGGTTTCTTTGTCGGCGAAACTTTTTATCATTTAGCCGACGCTTCCTTCCAATTTCAATCCAAGCAGTTTCTGCGCTTCGACGGCATATTCCATCGGCAATTCTTTGAAAACTTCTTTACAGAAACCATTGATAATCAATGAAATCGCGTCTTCCTGCGAGATTCCGCGTTGTTGCAGATAAAACAATTGGTCTTCGCTGATTTTTGAAGTCGTCGCTTCGTGTTCGACACGCGCCGTGTTGTTCATTACTTCGATATACGGAAATGTGTTCGCGTCGCATCTGTCGCCAATCAGCATCGAATCGCACTGCGTATAATTTCTTGCGCCTTCCGCCTTCGGCATAATTTTGACGAGTCCGCGATAACTGTTGTTCGATTTTCCGGCGGAAATTCCTTTGGAAATAATTGTCGAGCGCGTATTTTTGCCGAGATGAATCATTTTCGTTCCCGTGTCGGCAACCTGCTTGTTGTTTGTCAGCGCAACCGAATAAAATTCGCCGATAGAATTGTCGCCCTGCAAAATTACCGACGGATATTTCCAAGTTATCGCGCTTCCAGTTTCAACCTGCGTCCATGAAATTTTCGAGTTTTTGCCGCGACACGCGCCGCGTTTCGTTACAAAATTATAAATTCCGCCAACGCCTTCTTCATCTCCCGCATACCAATTCTGCACGGTCGAATATTTGATTTCGGCATTATCCAGAGCGACGAGTTCGACAACTGCCGCGTGAAGTTGGTTTGTATCAAACTGCGGGGCAGTACAACCTTCATTATATGCGACGTAACCGCCTTCTTCGGCAACAATTAAAGTGCGTTCAAACTGTCCCGAATCCTGCGTGTTAATGCGGAAATAAGTCGAAAGTTCCATCGGGCAGCGTACGCCTTTCGGGATGAAAACAAACGAGCCGTCGGAAAAAACCGCCGAGTTTAAAGCCGCGTAATAATTATCCGAAGTCGGCACAACCGAGCCGAGATATTTTTGAATCAATTCGGGATAATCGGCAACCGCTTCGGTGAACGAACAGAAAATCACGCCCGCTTCGAGCAGTTTTTTCTTATACGTCGTCGCCACCGAAACCGAATCAAACACGGCATCAACCGCGACATTTGCCAGCATTTTTTGTTCGGTCAAAGGAATTCCGAGTTTCTCGAAAGTTCTCAATAATTCCGGGTCAACTTCGTCCAAACTCTGCTTTTTCTGCTTTTGTTTCGGCGCGGAATAATAACTGATATTTTGAAAATCTATTCGCGGATAATCAAAGTTTGCCCAATAATTTGGTTCAGCCATTTTCAGCCAATGCCGATATGCCTTTAGACGAAATTCCAACAACCAGACAGGTTCATTTTTTTTCGCCGAAATCAGACGAATCGTGTCTTCGGACAAACCTTTGGCAATCGTTTCCGTTTCGATGTCGGTTGTAAAACCGTATTTGTATTCTCTGTTTGCTAATAATTCTTGTGTTGCTGTACTCATATTTTTTCTATGTCAAATTTTATGGACACAATTCTTTTGACCAACTCGTGCGACCTCGCGCACATTTAAACTGTTTGCCGAGCTGTACAAATTCATATTTTCCCGCGTTTTTGTTAAATTCGACGCGGTAGCGCGTGCCTGCCAGCGAATCGTCTTCATCAACTTTATACATTGCCAAAACGACAATTTTATTTTTTCCAAAATCAAAAATCTCGACGCTCGTCGGCGTTTCGCTGACTGCGTCATCAGAAGCACTCAAAATGTTCAAAGCGCATTGTTTTGGCGTTTCGGCGCACGGGCGCAGACGCACGCGGCTCAATTCCACACGCGCAAACGCATCGGCATTTTTCACCGCACAGCGGGAAGTTTTCTGTGCAAATCCCATCTGCACAAAAGCGAAAATCACCACCAACCATAAACTAAACAAAAATTTATAATTTTTCATTGTGTTTTATCTCAAACTGAAACGTGACGATTTTTTAAACCCTGAATGCGATGAAACCGCTCGTCAACTTTTGCTTCTGTGCCAACCAGTTGCGCCAGCGTAATTTGCGAAAGCGCGTCCTGCACAATCTCGTGCAGACCAACAATTACGGGACGAATGCCGCAATCGCCGTTGTGAACACACAAATCTAAAACGCCCGTGTAGCTCTCGCAATGCGTGTTTATTTCGTCTGCGTCCAAAATTTTGATGACTTCGCTTAAATAAATTTCGCCCGGCAGACGCGCCAAACTATAACCGCCTTTTGTGCCGCGGATTGCCCGCACAAAACCGGCTTTATTCAAAAGCCACATCAATTTTCCCGCGTTCGCCGCCGAAATTCCTTCGCGCCCGGCAATTTGCGGCAGCGTTAAAGATTCGCCTTCGCCTAAAGCCGCCAACTGCACCAAACATCTGAGTCCGTATTCTTCTTGCGCTGAAATTTTCATCGTTTTTTACCTAATCTAAAGTTTTATTAAGTAATAATAAGAATCGCAAATCTTTACTTTTATGTCAAGATTAGCGGTTTAGTAAAATGTTTGTAATCAAACTCAATTTTGCTTTTTGTCAATTCTGTCTTACAAAGCGCGGATTGGCGGTAGTTAAATTTCATAAATCAATTTGAAGAAATTTACGAACTGTTGGAAAATTCAATAATGTTCAAACAGATTGGAGAATAAATTTGTCAGAAAAAATCTACCGCGATTCGGTTCACAACATCATTCGTCTGGAAACCGATACAGCCGAAGGGAAACTGCTTACTCGCTTAATTGACACGGCGGAATTTCAACGTCTGCGGCGCATCAAACAACTCGGACTCGCGCTGTTTGCCTATCAAGCGGCGGAGCATTCGCGTTTTACACACAGTTTAGGCGCGCTTCATCTTGCCACGCGAACGCTCGACAAACTTAAAACGAAATACGCAATTTCAAACGAAGCACAAACTGCCGTCAGAGTTGCCGCACTTCTGCACGACATCGGACACGGCGCATTTTCGCACGTCATCGAAACGATTCTCAATTTTCATCACGAAAATTTTACGATTGAAGCGGTTTTGAGCGACGACACGGAAGTCGGGCAAGTTCTGCACAGATTTTCTCCAAAATTAGCGGAAGATGTCGCCGATATTATTCGCGGAAACTTTCGCCCGATGGCTCTGGCGCAGCTTGTTTCCTCGCAGCTTGACGTTGACCGGATGGATTATCTCTTACGCGACAGTTTGATGACGGGCGCGAAATACGGCATTTACGACATTGAATGGATAATAAAATCACTGGAAATTGACGAGAAACGCGACCGTCTTTATGTTTCGGCACGCGGCATTTATGCCGTCGAAGATTATCTGCAAGCGCGTTATTATATGTTTCGACAAGTTTATTTTCATCGCGTTTTGCGTTCGGCGGAAACCGTTTTGCGCTCGCTGCTGCGCTGCGCTCTGCGGCTTTTTCAAGCCGGAAAAAATGTTTGGTATGCAAAGGGAACGCCGTTTGAGAAAATTTTGAAGGGCGAAAAACTTTCACTAAAAGAACATCTCGAATTAGACGACGCGGATTTGATGTTTCATATTAAACAATGGCAAAATGCCGATGATAAAATTTTAATGGATTTGTCAAAGCGTTTTTTGAATCGCCGACTATTTAAGATTTTCGACCTTGATATGCCCGAAAATGAACGGCAGGAATTTTTAGACAAAGCGCGAAAATTGGTTGAAAACGCGGGCTTTGACACCGATTATTATTTTGCTGAAGACCGCGCGAGCGACGTGCCGTATTATTTTTACACGAAAAACACAGCCGAGCCGAAAAATTTGATTTACGTTGAAGAAGGTTTTTCGCATCCGCAGATTAAAGAAATATCGGAAGTCAGCGCGGCAGTGCGCGGTCTGCAAAAAAGCTATCAAATTCACCGCGTTTGTTTTCCGCCGGAATTAAAGAGAGAAATTGCAAAACTTTATCATAAAAATTAAATGTTTAGAACAACGATTTACACGGATTAACACGGATTTATTAAAAAAAAATAATCTGTGTAAATT
>MWZA01000128.1 GCA_002050455.1 Acidobacteria bacterium 5-1
GTGTTAACCGCGCCGATTTTTTGCGCCGTTTTGTCAATAAAATCAAGATGTTTAACAATCGTTTGTTTGTGCGGAATCGTAATGGAAAAACCTTTGATGTTTAAGCCTGATTCTTTAAGAAATCTTTCTATAAATTCATCCAAATTTTTCACTTCAAACGGAACATAAACCGCGTTTAGATTATGAAACTTAAACGCCGCGTTGTGCATAAAGGGCGAAAGCGAATGAGAAACAGGATTGCCGACGATGCCGTAAATTTCGGTTTCCTCGTTCAATTCTTTGACGCGATAGATTTCGATTAAATCTTTGGCAGAAATTTGCCCCGAAGCAGTTTCCTTGCCCGCGTCTAGCGAAGCATAGGTCATAAACGCGCCGTGCGCCAAACCCAAAATCCGCGTCCATTTGCCGCTCGCGCCCATAGCGATTGGAATAAGCTGTTTGTTCTCTGATTTCGCTTTTTTGAGCAATTTCCAGACGGCTAAACTGTCAGTGATATTATCGGCTTGAACGGCGATTTTAGTAACTTCGGATTTGGCGGAAAGATTTTCAAAAATTTCACAAAGATTTTCAGGAACGCCCGAAAGATCGTGAAATGACCTAATTGTTACCGGATTGGAAACTTTTTGAAGATTTATCAAATCATATTCATAATCAAACCAAAGTTTTCTCGTATCTAGATTTCCATTGATGACAAACACGTTCCAAAAAATCTCTCTTTGAAACAAATCGGCTTCAACTTTTCCGCCTTGTTCTTTCGGGCGATAAGTTAAAAGCAGCGGTTTTTTAGAACTCAGAAACACAAACGCTTTATGAATCTGCTTTGATTCGATGCAGTCAAGACGAATTTCGATAACGTCCGCCAACTTTTCGGCGCGTCTGATTTGCTCAAGCATTTCGTCCGCATTTGCGGCACAAATCGAAACACATATTTTCCCGTTATTCATTGTTTGAATTATTTATGTATAAAAATGCCGTCAGTGCCGAAACCAATAAAGCTATGACGCCAAATGCGGCGCAGACGACAATCGCGGTTTTGCCGCTTTGTTTAACGGCGATTGCCGTTAAAGCCCACGCGATTGCCAATGGATATGCGAAAATCGCAAGTTGAAACCTTATTAAAATTCCCAAAATGGTCGCGCCGACAATCAGAATTGAACTTAAAATTATTGAATTTGATTCGGTTGTGTTCACGCCGAGAAAAACCAGCGCGACTGTAAAGTTTAAGATTGTCGCTACTGTAATCCAACCGAAATAGAGGCTGAACGGAATTCGCGCCAGCCAAGTTTCCGCCATTGATTCTGTGTTTCGCAATTTGACGTTGATTAAAACGAGCGTTCCGAGCAGCACAAACATCACGGCAAGAGCCGCTAAAATCGAATCATAATGCCACAGATAAATCCACAAATAATTTGCCGCGCAGTTGGCGATAAAAAGTGTGCGAATGGTTTTGAATCGCGGATTTTCGGTCTGCGAAGGCAACGCTTGATAAATGCTGAAACCGATTAAGCCTAAATAAATCAAACTCCAAATCGAAAAAGCGTAACCTGCGGGCGTGATAAAAGTCGGATATTTATCGGAAATAATTTCGGGCGTAACTCCGTTGATATATCCAACGGCGGCGAAGTAATTTATTAAAATTACGCCAACAGTGGCGATGACAACGAGAAATTGTTTTAATTTTTCAGCCGTTAGGTTTTTATTCTTTTCCATATTTTCCTTCAATAGTTTAGTATGAATTACGTAAATTTTCACAAAAAAGAGTTTGTTTTATAATATATTTCACGATTTCGTGTAAAATCTACGGAAAACGTAAAACAACAAATGTGAATCAAATAAAGCGGAGTCCGGTTTTCGGTTAGTTTGTTGGGAAAACGGCAAAATGCGGTTTATGGCATTGATATTGCTTGGATTAAAGACGGCGCACATTTTTCTTTCCCCGTTGTGCCTGATAAACTAAAGGAAAGAGGAAAATTAACGTGATGAAAATTTTGAAACAATTATTTTTAGCAATTGCACTTGTGGTCGGAATCTCAATAACGGCTTCGGCGCAAAAACCCGACGACAAAAAGCCGCCGCCAAAGGAACAACCGCCGGTTGTTCCGGTTGAACCAAAAAAACCAAAAGAGGAAAAACCGAAAGATAACGACAAAGATAACAAAGACAATAAAGGAAAAAAACCGGAAATATCTTTTTATCTTTCTGAAAATCGTATTGAGATAAATTTTGTCTAAGCAAACTATTTGAATTAGCTTCTTAAACGAAAAGGGCAACTCTAAAATTAGAGTTGCCCTTTTCGTTTTGAATTTGCCGACTAAAGGAATTAAATTTCTGGCAGATGCCGACTTGAAAGAATAGCAAGCACGAAATAAACGGCATAAAAGCGCGAAATCGGCTGACAAACTCCTGAAAGATTTAACGAGCTAAAACTTTAGTGTAAAATAAAAAGCAATTTTAGAATCAATGCCAAATATGTTTGATAAAAGGTAAGACTCGCTGACGAAATGACACTTCTGGAAATGAAAAATATCGTCAAGGAATTTCCCGGCGTGCGGGCTTTGGACGGCGTAACTTTCGATTTGCAAACGGGCGAAGTTCACGCCTTGGTGGGCGAAAACGGCGCGGGGAAATCTACTCTGATGAAGGTTTTGTCGGGCGTTTATCCTTACAAAACGTATTCGGGCGATATTCTTATTAATAACAAAATCGAGCAATTTTCCAACATCCGCGAAGCCGAAAGGGCAGGCATCGCTATTATTTTTCAGGAACTTTCGCTCGTCAAAGAACTAAGCGTCGGCGAAAACATATTTCTCGGACGCGAGCCGTCACATTTCGGCGTTATTGATTCGACGCTGCTTTATCAAAAAGCCGCTAGACTTCTGAATGATTTGAATTTATCAATAAACCCGCGCACAAAAGTCGGCAATCTCGGCATCGGTCAACAGCAGCTTGTCGAAATCGCCAAGGCGTTATCGCAAGAGGCAAAAATTCTTGTGCTTGACGAGCCGACTGCCGCTCTGACCGAATCAGAAGTCAAAACGCTGTTCGGTATTTTGGAAAAACTGAAAGTGCGCGGTGTCGGAATGGTTTATATTTCGCACAAGCTCGGCGAAGTTTTTCAGATAAGTGATAGAATTACCGTTTTGCGCGACGGCAAAACAGTCGGCACAAACGAAACAAAAAATTTAACCGTTGAGAAAGTTATCGCTTTGATGGTCGGGCGCGAAGTCGGCGACATTTTTCCGAAAATATCGCACGAATTTGGCGAAACGGCTCTCGAAGTAAAAAATTTATCTGCTTTCGATGTTGATAACCCGAACAAAAAATTGGTTGACAATGTTACGTTTTCCGTCAGACGCGGCGAAGTTCTGGGCATTGCGGGACTTATGGGCGCGGGACGAAGCGAACTTTTGATGGCGATTTTTGGTGCTTGGAACGGCAAAACAGCGGGCGAAATTTTTGTCGAAGGCAAGCGTGTAGAAATCAATTCGCCATCCGAAGCTATCGAAAACGGCATCGGTTTTGTTACCGAAGACCGCAAACGCTTTGGGCTTTTATTGGAGCAATCGCTTCTTGATAATTTAACTTTGGCGGCACTAAAACAAATTTCGGGCGCGTTTTTAACGCATCGTTCGCGTGAAACGGTGGCTGCCCAAAATATAATGAATTTGCTGAAAGTAAAAGCAAATTCGCCTTTGACGATGACAAATACACTTTCGGGCGGAAACCAGCAAAAGGTGGTGTTGGGAAAATGGCTTTTGACGAACCCGAAAGTTTTATTTCTCGACGAACCAACGCGCGGAATTGATGTCGGCGCAAAGCAGGAAATCTATGCGGAAATAAATAAATTAGCGAAAGAAGGTTTGGCAATTGTGATGGTTTCCTCCGAACTTCCCGAAGTTATGGGACTTTCAGATAGAATTTTGGTTTTGCACGAAGGAAAATTAACCGGCGAATTTACCAAAACGGAAGCAACCGCTGAAAAAGTAATGGCACGCGCGACAGGACAAAATTAATTATGAACGAAGCTAAAGAACAAGGTTTCAAGATTCAGACTTCGGCATTGCGGGCATACACGATGATTGCCGCTTTAGGTTTGATTTGGATTTATTTTCATTGGGCGACCGGCTCTATTTTTCTGATGCCGCGCAATCTTTCTAATCTGATGCTGCAAACATCGGTAACCGGCATTTTGGCGGTTGGAATGCTGATGTTAATTGTTTCGGGAAACATTGATTTGTCGGTCGGTTCGGTCTTGGGTTTGGCGGGCGCAATCGCGGCGATTTGTTTGACGAATCTCGGTTACGGACTTTTACCTTCAATCCTCGCGGCGATTGCCGTCGGCGTTTTAATCGGCGTAGTTCAGGGAACTTTGACGGCATACTTTAACATTCCCGCGTTTATTGTAACTTTGGGCGGGCTTCTAGCGTGGCGCGGCGCGGTCAAAGGCATTACCAAAAGCGAAACAATTCCGATTGCCGACCAGACATTTAAATCAATCGGGCAGAGCTATATTTCGCCAAACATCGGTTGGATTCTGGCGGCGGCAGCGATTTTATTTGTTTTGTTTAATACTTTTAGACGGATTAAAACGATTAAGGAATTCGGACTCGGCGAAGTAAATTTGACAAAAGAAGTTCTCAAATCGCTTTTGCCAATCGGTGTTATTATTATATTTATTTATGAGATGAACGCTTACGCGGGCGTGCCGATTCCGGTTCTTATTTTGCTGGCGGTGGCTTTGCTCGGCTACTTTATTACCAACAACACGACGTTTGGACGTTATCTCTACGCGATTGGCGGAAATGCGGACGCGGCGCGGCTTTCGGGAATTAATAACAAACTTAACATCCTGAAAGTTTTCGCGCTTTTGGGAGCGTTGACGGGCGTGGCTTCAATAATTTTTACGGCGCGAGTCGGAAGTGCCGCGCCTGACGCAGGCGTTTTAAAGGAACTCGACGCGATTGCGGCGTGCGTTATCGGCGGCGCGAGTTTAATGGGCGGGCGCGGAACAATTTTCGGCGCGTGTCTCGGCGCATTGATTATGGCGAGCCTCGACAATGGAATGTCGCTGCTCAACGTCCGCGATTTTATGCAGGAAATAATCAAAGGCTCGATTTTAGTCGCCGCCGTCGGGCTTGATATGGTTGGCAGAAAACAAAATTAATTTTTAGCGAAAATAATATAGGACTTTCTCAAAATGCAGAAAAAAGAGCAAAACTATAAACTGTTCACCCTACACTTTAACTGATTTGCAAACAAAACTTTTTATCGAAAGATAGTTAAAAGTGAATAATGAACAGCTAATAGTTTGCTCGCAGAATCTTCAATTTTTGAGATAGTGCTGTCATAATCAAAAACAGGAGAAGATATTCAAATGAAAAATTGGACAAAAGGAATAATTTTATTAATTTACAGCGTTGTATTTTTTACGGCTTGCGTCAATGCGCCGCAGGAAACCGTCGATAGAACTGCGGCAAACGCGCCAGCAAACATTGACCCGAATAAAAAAATCAAAATCGGATTTGCAATGGACACTTTGAAAGAAGAACGCTGGGTGCGCGACAAAGAAGCGTTTGAAGCGCGTTGCAAAGAACTTAATGTCGCGTGCGTGGTTACAGTTGCCGACAACAAATCGGATAAGCAAGCCAACGACGTTGACAATTTGCTGACGCAGAATGTTGACGTGCTGGTGATTGCTCCGCACGATGCGACACAAGCCGCTTCGATGGTTGAAAAGGCGAAAGCGCAGGGCGTTCCAGTTATCAGCTACGACCGGCTAATTAACTCCGACAAAATTGATTTATATGTTTCGCACCAAGTTCCAGTTATCGGCAGAAAAATTGCCGAATACGCTTTGCAGAAAGTTCCAAAAGGTAACTATGTAATGGTCTACGGCGCGTCAACCGACAACAACGCCGCGATTATGAAAAAAGAACAGCTTGCCGTTCTGCAGCCAGCGATTGACCGAGGCGATATTAAAATCGTTGCCGACCAGTTTATAACCGATTGGAAACCGGTCGAAGCATTGAACTTTGTCGAAAACGCTCTGACGCAAAATAATGATAATATTCAAGCGGTTGTTGTATCAAATGACGGAATGGCGGGCGGCGCGATTTCCGCGCTTGAAAAAAGAGGCTTGACGGGAAAAGTTCTCGTTACCGGACAAGACGCGCAGAAGGACGCGCTTCAGCGCATTGCCCAAGGCAAGCAAACGATGACCGTTTATAAACCGATTATTCCGCTTGCCAACGCCGCCGTCGAAGCCGCGATAAAGCTGGCAAAAAAGGAATCTTTAAGCGACGCGAAACCTTTCAAAAACGACGCTCTCGGCAAAGACGTGCCGGCGATTTTGTTGGAGGTTCAAGTTGTTGACAAAAACAATCTGATGCAGACGGTTATCAAAGACGGCTACGCCACATTTGAAGACGTTTATGCGAATGTTCCGCCCGACCAGCGTCCAAAACAATAAAGCGGAAGCCGGCACGAAAGTCGAGGGCGTATTTTTCACACTTACTTCGTGCGTGTTTTTGCTCAATACACACATTTTTATTTGAATTGGTAGTATACGAAAACAAAAAAGGTTGGTGCAGTTTAATTGGTAGATAGCGAATAGTTAAAAGTGAATAGTGAATAGTTTCTCCGCTCATTGGTGCAAGCTATAAACTGTTCTCTATCAACTATTCACTACTCGTTCAGTTGAAAAGTTTAACTCGCCAACCTTTTTGTTTTCGTATTAGACCTTGATAAAAATTCGCTTTCTGTAGAGCAGCCACATCAAGAACAGCCACACCAAAATAAAGCAAATCGCATACAACAGCGAAGCGTTAATCGGCGAGGCAATCGGCAGAAAAACATTCTCGAAAATCGCTTGCTGCAAAGAAATTGTTTTGCTGTCCGCGCCGCTGACTTTTATTAAACCCAAAAGCCGCGCCATCACGCCCGAACCGACGAAAAGGACAAGCGCGTTGACACCAAAAATCACAAACGGTTTTGTCCATTTTCGATAGCCTTTGATGTCAATCAGCCAGTAGCAAAAACCAAAAAAACACAACGCCAAACCAGCCGTATAAACGACATACGAACTCGTCCACAAAGATTTATTGAGCGGAAAAACCAAACTCCAGCACCAGCCGATTGCCGTCAAGCAAACACCGAAGAAAAACATCGCCGCAACTTTTTCCATGTCATCTATTTTTCGCCGCAACCAATGTCCAGTTAAAACGCCCGCCAAAGTTGTGGCAATCGCCGGAATCGTCGAGAGAAGCCCTTCGGGGTCAAAGACCTTTGACGATTTCCAGATGTGGTTTTCTGTTAAAACAAGCCGGTCAAGATAAGCCGCAAGGTTGCAGGTCTTGTCGTTGAAAGTAGTTACATCGCATCCCGGCACACTTATCAAAGTCATCAAAGCCCAATAAATCAGCAGCAAGGCGACGGCGATAATTGCTTGTTGTTTCCAATTCGTATGCAGAAAAATCAGAGCCGCAGCCAAATAACAAATGGCGATGCGCGGCAGAACGCCCATGATGCGGACAGTCGAAATATCGAGCCATTCGCCTCTCGTGAAATTGTAAAAAGGAAACGTCGCTAAAAACAAACCCAAAAGGAAAATTAACGCGGCGCGTTTGAAAATTTTTAAATAAATCTCACGATTTGCGCCGCCGTTTTCGACTCTTTTCCCAAGTGCGAGCGTGATTGCAACGCCGACGATAAAAAGGAAAAACGGGAAAACAAAATCCGTCGGGGTCGCGCCGTGCCATTCGGCGTGTTTAAGCGGCGGGTAAATTGCGCTCCACGTTCCCGGATTATTGACCAAAACCATTCCGGCAATGGTTATACCGCGAAAAACATCCAATGAAATTAAACGATTTGACGAGTTTGACAATTCATTTGCCATAAAATCTTTCCCTCTTTTAAGTTGGCTTTGTGCCGGAGATTTAAGTTATATTTACTCTATAATTTTTTTATGTCAAACGAATCGGTGAAGGCTGCGCCTTAGGGAAAAATTAAATTTTATGTCATTGATGCTTCAGGAAATCGCAGAACAGCCCGCAGTTTTGGAAAATACTATTGATGCGGAACTCGAAAAAGTCAAAAAACTCGGACATTTTTTGCGCGGGCGTGAAATTGATTTAATTGTTCTGGTCGCGCGTGGAAGCTCCGACAACGCCGCGCTTTTCGGGCGTTATCTGCTCGAAGTAACGACGGGCATTCCCGTTTCGCTGTCCGCGCCGTCGGTCTACACGCTTTATAACGCGAAGCTCCGCTTAAATCGCGCCGTCGTCATCGGCGTTTCGCAATCGGGCGAAGGCGTTGACATCAACCAAGTTTTGCAGAGCGCGAAAAATTCGGGCGCGTTCACTATCGGCATTACAAATAATTCCGATTCTTCGATGGCAAAAATTGCTGACGAAACTTTATTAATTCACGCCGGACGCGAAAAGTCCGTTGCCGCGACCAAAACCTACACCGGGCAAATGCTTCATTTTTATATGCTGGCTTCCGCGTTGGCTGATGAGAAAATAGCGTTTGAAAAAATTCCGCAATTTGCCGCGCAGAGTTTGGACTTGCAGGACGAAATAAAAACGCTCGTCGAACGCTATACTTTTATGGAGAACTGCGTCGTCGTCGGGCGCGGGATGAATTACGGAAACGCCTACGAACTCGCCTTAAAATTGATGGAAACTTGTTATGTCGTCGCTGAAAGATTTTCTTCGGCGGATTTTTTTCACGGACCGCTGGCGATTGTCGAAAGACGCTTTCCCTTGATTTTGTTTGCGCCCGCCGGCGCGACAAAAACTAGCAGCATTGATTTACTAAAACGTCTGCAGGAACTTCACGCCGACAGTTTTTCGATTACTAACGACGCGCAAATCGCCGAACTTTCATCGCGCCGCTTGCTGCTGCCGAAAGATATTGAGGAATTTCTCTCGCCGATTCCGTTTATTATTCCGGCACAGCTTTTCGCCGCCTACTTAGCCGAAGCCAAAGGCATAAATCCGGATGAGCCGCGCTCGCTTTCAAAAGTTACCAGAACAATTTGAAGCAGTGAAAAACTAAAAGTGAAAAGGGAATGAATAAAAAAATTTTTACTTTTAGTTTTCACTTTTAGTTTTTAGTTTTTCACTAAACTCAGCCCCGTTCCGCGCGGATAATTTTCCATAATCGAAATCGGAAGTTTTCCCATAAAATCAATGTCTCCGAAAAGAGCGCGGGCGGCGGCACGCTGAAGGCTCGGCATATCGCCGTAAGCGACGACGTAGGTCTTCATTTCGGGAAAATTTTTTAGCAAATACGGATTGCCGAAGCTGACACCGATTGTTTCCGGCTTGTTCTGCAAAACTTCGCGCAGAACTTGCGCTCCGGCTTCGGGAAGTCCGACGCTGTTTTTCGCGCCGGAACGCACGCGCCCGAAAAGTCCGGCAATGACGACTTCGGAGTTTTTTGTTTTTTCAATCGCTTCACTGATTTCTTTCGGTGTCGAGCGTTCGTCAATGACAACCCGTTCGGCATCTAAGCCAAAACCGCGCAGCGTCTGCGTAAAAGTATTGCCGACAAAAAAGCGGTCTTCGCCGTTGGTAATGTACAAGACAACGGCTTTTTTACCTTTTGTCAACGGCAAATTTTTGTTCTCGTTTTTAACCAAAGTCATCGCATTATTGGCGATTTCGTCTGCCAACTGCCGCGTTTGCACACCCGAAACCGTCGTATCAATTGATTCGAGCGGCGTAATTTTCCGTTTTGTTAAACCGAGTTGATATTTCCAAGCCAGAACTTTGCGAACCGATTGATTTAACCTTTCTTCGGAAATTCTGCCCGATTGAACGGCTTCTTTCAAACCCTTGATTGCTAAATCAGCACTTGCCGGTTTTATAAGAACATCCGCACCCGCCAAAAATGCGCGAACCGCCGCTTCGTCTTGGTTAAAATAGAGCGTTAAACCGCTCATATCCATCGCGTCGGTAACGATTAGTCCGTCAAAATTCAAATCTTTTCGTAGAATATCGGTAATAACTTTTGGCGAGAGTGTGGCGGGCAGAGAGGCGTTTTCGGTTACAATCTCCGATTCGGTGTAGCTAGCTTTGACTGATTGTTTCAAAGGTTTTATTTCGGTTGCGTCAATCTGTGGCAAACCGATATGCGCGACCATTACCGAGCCGGTTCCCGCATTGATGACGGCGCGAAACGGCACGAGTTCGATTTGTTCGAGCCGCGGACGCGAAAAATCAATTACGGGAAGCCCGCGATGCGAGTCAATATTGGTGTCGCCGTGTCCGGGAAAATGCTTCGCCGTCGCCAGAACATTTCCCGATTGCAAGCCCTCGGTAAAAGCAACGGCAAAACGCGCTACGTCGGCGGGATTTTCGCCGTAAGAACGAACATTTATCACCGGATTATCAGCGTTGTTGTTAACATCAACCGTTGGTGCAAAAGCCCATTGAACGCCAAGTGATTTTGCTTCTCGCGCCGTTATTTCGCCTTGCCGCCGCGCAAATTCGGGATTTCCCGTCGCCGCAATCGCCATATTCCAAGGGAAATTTACTGTGTCTTCAAAGCGCATTCCGACACCGGTTTCAAAATCTGATGAAATCAGAAGCGGAATTTCAGCAAGTTCCTGCATCCGATTCATCAGATGCACCGTTTCGTAAACGCCGCCGACAAAAACCGTGATGCCGCCGATTTTATTTTCGATAACTTGACGTTTTAACGCCTGATATTCGGGGCTTTCCTGATTTAAAAAACGCGCGTTGATGCCGATATGAACAAGTTGCCCGATTTTCTCCTCCACGCTCATTTTCCTTAATTGTTTATCCGCCCATTTAAAAGCCTTTTCCGACGGGCGAAACTTTTTGTTCGGCGCGGAAAGCGCGGCAAAAGGAAAATTAAAAACTAAAGCCAACGCGACCAAAGCGCGAAAATTAAACGAATAAAAAAATTGTTTTTGAAGCATAAAATTTCACCAAAGACGAGCAGTTTTGTATAAATCAAAAACCTCGTCAACGCTAATGATTTTCATTTTTTCGGAAATTGCTTGCAGGACAAACAATCCGGCAATTTATAAAACTCATTCCGCATTTTCTAGTTTTTGATTATTAAAAACAAGGCTTGCCAGCCAAGCTGCCAACAATGTTACCAGACTACCAATTAAAGCATACCAAGTCCAAGCTATTTTTGTCGCCAAAATAATGTAAGTCATCAGCAAAATGCTGGCGGACATTCCGATCAACGCGGCTGTCTGATTAGCTTTTTTGATAAAAGCTCCGACTAGGAAAACACCTAAAATAGGTCCGTTTATCAGAGATGCAATTGAAAGTGCTTGACTTAAAGCCGATGAATTTTGCTTCATCGCTGCGATTGCCACGACGATTTGAACAACGCCGAAAAACAAAGTCAGCCAGTGCGAAACCTTCAAATAATGTTTGTCCGCCAAATTTTGCCTAAAAGGTTTGTATAAATCGTTAACGAAAGTTGCCGCAATAGAATTCAAAGAAGAAGACAAAGCCGCCGCGAAAATTGCCGCAACAACTAAGCCGGACAAACCCGAAGGCATATGTTGCGTGATAAAATCGGGAAAAACCTTGTCGCCGCCTGCAAAAGGAAACGTCGCCGGAACGCCCGAATTTAAAATTCCGGCATTTGCATATTCAGCCGAATTAAACGGCGCGTAGAACGCAAACAATAAAACGCCGATAAAAAGAAATCCGATAAATTGCCCAAGCACAACCGCGCCGCTCGATAAAAGCGCAAGCGCGGCACGGCTTGGTTTGTTGGTGCAAAGATAACGCTGAACAAGGTATTGGTCTGTGCCGTGCGTTGACATTGTTAGAAAGCAACCGCCGATAAGTCCCGCCCAAAATGTAAAAGTCTTTGTAAAATCGAGCGTAAAATCAAATAAATCAAATTTATCGAATTGTTGTCCGATTGATAAAACACTCGGCATTCCGCCGTCAATCTGGTTCAAAATCACGACTGCCGCCGCGATTGCGCCGCCGATATAAATTCCCAGTTGGACGACTTCGACCCAAATTACCGCTTCCATTCCGCCGTAGTATGTAAAAATAACCATCACCACGCCAAGCAGAACGATTGAGCCGATAATTACCAGATTAACGTCGGCGTTTGGCTGAAAAGCGACATAAACCGCCGCCAAAACTATCGCCGTCAAAAGCAGACGAATGCCGTCGGCGATGTTCCGCATCACGACAAACAGCGCGGAGGCGAGCATTTTAACTTTTGTGCCGAATCGCGTCCCCAAGAGCTGATAAACTGTCTGCAGTTCGCCGCGAAAATACATCGGTATAAAAAGCAGAGAAATGACGACGCGCCCCAACATATAGCCAAAGACGAGTTGGAGAAACTGGAAATTTCCGCCTTTGGCAAACGCAATTCCGGGAACGGAAATAAATGTAATCGTGCTTGTTTCCGTCGCCACAATCGAAGCGGCAATCGCCCACCACGGCACACTTCTATCGCCGACAAAATAATCTTCCGTCGTTTCCTGTTTCGTGGAAAACCACACGCCGAACAGCGTTACGCCAATGAGATAGCCGAAAATGATGATTAAGTCAAGGGTTTGCATAATTTGGAAATGAACACAAGAATTGTTTAGCGAGAGATCTGAAAATCTCTCGCTAAACACTGATATTTACAGATTGTTCGCCGGTTTCAATTTACTGCAAAACTGATATTTACGACCGCCGTTACGTCTTTGTCAATCGAACTGGTGTCGCTTATTCCGGCATCGGAAACTTCGGTTGAATCCGCCGCCGTGATTTGCATTACGCCCATTCGCGCTGAGCGCACCGCGCCGATTTTGTTGCCCGTGCTGTCGGCGATTCGTTCGGCGCGTGTTTTCGCATCTTTTGCCGCTTCGCCGAGCATTTCGATTTTCAAACCGCCGAGCTGCGTGTAAAAGTATTGCGGCGAATTTGATTCAATCAAAATTCCCTGATTGATTAATTCGGTTGCTTCGCGGGCAATCTGCGCGATTTTATCAACGTCGTTTGACCGGACTTCGACTTGCTGGCGCAGCAAATAACCGGTAATTTCCGACGTTTCGCTTCCGTCTTCGTCGTGTTTCTTTAACGTAGTTGTCGAGATTGACGAAATCGTAATCTGATTTTCGGCAACTCCTTTGCTTATCAAATACTGTTTGACGCGCGGAATGCTTTCCGTCGTTTGGCGATACGCTTCCGCCAATTGCAGTGCTTCCGACGACACGCCCGCGCTCCACACGACCAAATCCGATTTGATACGCTTTCGCGCCGAGCCGGTAACGGCGATTGCCTCGTCGCCTTTCTTCGTTTTACTGTAAAACCAACCGAAAATGATGGATGACATCACCAAACCGATTGCCAAAGCAACGCCGGCGTTCATCAAATTACCGTTTTTTTCACCATTCATTTTGTTCACCTCCGTAAAATCGTAACCGAACCGTTGAACGAAACGACGATTCATTTTTGCAGCTTGATTTACAAAACTTTAAGTGCGATTAACCGCAAACGATTTTTAATTTAACGATTCGACTGCTTTTTCTATCATAAAATCGTTTGCCGTCAAAACATTTTCCGCCGTTTCACGCGAAACATTCGCTTTTTGCATCACGATTGCCACGCGCAAATCGTCGTTTGCTTCTTCAAATTTCACTTGTGCGGTCTGTTCGTCCAAACCTGTTTCCGCCATCAAGATTCGCAAACTACGTTCTCTTAATTTGATGTTTGAAGATTTTACATTCGTCATCCGATTGCCTTTGACATAACCGAGCCGAATCATCGAAACCGTCGAAATCATGTTCAAAACCATCTTTTGCGCCGTTCCCGCTTTCATTCTGGTTGAACCTGTAATCACTTCCGCGCCGACTTGCGGGACAATCGCAATTTCCGCCGCTTTTGTAATCAAAGAATCGGGAACGACACTGACGCAAGCCGTAAAACAACCGAGTTGACGCGCAAATTCAACCGCACCGATGGTATAAGGCGTTCTGCCGGAAGCGGCTATGCCGACAACCGCATCTTTTTTAGTCAAACCGCGATTCTGCAAATCAGTTTTTCCGGCAGCTTTGTCATCTTCAGAACTTTCAGTCGCTTTATAAAGTGCGTCGTAACCGCCCGCGATAATTCCCCGCACTAAACTGTATGAAACGCCAAATGTCGGCGGAATTTCCGATGCGTCCAAAACACCGAGTCGTCCGCTCGTGCCTGTTCCAATGTAAAAAAGTCGTCCGCCGCCCGTTAATCTTTCAACGATTTTATCAACGCTCGCGGCGATTTCCGGTAAAACTTTCTCAACCGCCGAAGCTACCATTTTATCTTCAACATTGATTAAACGAACTGCCTCAAGTGTCGAAACTTTGTCAATGTTTGCGGTTTGCGGATTTTCTTGTTCGGTAACAGGTAACATTATAAACTTTTTTTCAAACTAAAATTCCTGAAAGCCAATCGGGCGGCGGCGTGTGCGGGAATGAGTTTCGGCGCGGACAAATATACTTTCGGCGCGATTTGGTGAACCGTTTCCAGCAAAGAGTCGGTAATCAGTTCACCCGCGTTGAAAATACTGCCGACAAAACCGATTGGAAATTTTCGCTTTTCGAGTCTTAGTTTTTTTATCACAGCTTTCGCGGCTATTCCGAGTTCACTGCCGGCTTCGCGCAGAATTTCAATCGCGGTCGCGTCGCCTTCTTTCGCAATTTCAACAACATAACGTGCAAAACCGGCAATCTTGGCGTTATCCACCATCGGCGCGTATATCGCTACTGGTAAATCCTCCAACCTTCCCGCCCGAAAATAGTCAATTGCTCCGCGGCTCAGTTTGGTCGGTTTGCCGCGTCCGTCCGAAGCCTTGGCGATTGCCTGAAGCGCACGCCGCGCAATATTTGCACCGCCGCCTTCGTCGCCCGCCAGCGGTCCCCAGCCGCCTGCCATCGCCATCTCACCAGCAACATTTCTGCCCATACAAATCGAGCCTGTTCCGGCAATGATTACTAAACCTTCTTTGCCTCCAGTTGCGCCGTAAAGCGCAATTTCTGCATCAGTTGTTACTTGAACGCTGTCTATTTTCAAACTCCGAATGATACGTTCCCGCACCCGACTTCGGATATCTTCGCGTCTCGCGCCCGCCAAACCGAAAGTTGCCGAAACAATGTCTTTGCGGCTGCGGTTGGCTGCATCGCTCGCCGCCGTGATTGCCTTAAAAATATTATCAACCGACGTTTCAATGCCGACCCGCAAAGGATTTGAAGTTCCTGAAAAACCTTCGCCGAGAAAATTTTTTCGCTCGTCCAATAAAACAGCGTGAGTTTTTGTTCCGCCGCCGTCAATGCCTAGATACAAATTATGCAGTTTATTCATCTTTTTACTTTAATTTCCTTTTCTCTTTCCCTAAAACTATCTTTGCAAAGATTAACAAACTCCTTGGCGATTGGCAGGCGGCTGGGGAC
>MWZA01000203.1 GCA_002050455.1 Acidobacteria bacterium 5-1
TCTGAGTCCGATGGAGTTTGAAAAACAGTTGAAAATTAAACATTCAAGGAGCAGAGAGAGTTTTGTGTCCATTTAAACTTGACCATCTCATACCATCTTCGGCGACAAAGCTTCAGAAGAAATTTCACCCGACCTGTGCAGTCCGTGTAATCCGAGCCAATACGAACTCGACGAATGTTTTAATAGCGGCTGGCAATACGATTGGAGTTTGTGTCTCTGCGGTGCTTCGCCGATTGTCATTGATGTTTTGGGCAATGGTTTTAATTTAACGAACTCTGCCAATGGAGTCGGTTTTGACATTAACGGCGACACAAGACAAGAACAACTGTCTTGGACTTCGGCTGGCTCAGATGACGCTTGGCTCGTCCTTGACCGCACTGGCAATGGCACGATTGACGACGGAAAAGAATTGTTCGGCAATTACACCAATCAACCACCGCCGCCGCAAGGCGTGTCAAAAAACGGATTTTTAGCTTTGGCTGAATACGACAAAACACAAAATGGTGGAAACAAGGATGGCATAATAGACAACCAAGATTCCATATTCAACTCTTTGCGGTTGTGGCAAGACACCAACCACAACGGCATCTCCGAAGCAAACGAGTTGCACACACTTCCATCGCTGAACATTATCGAGATGGATTTAAAGTATAAAGAGTCGAAGAGAACCGACCAGAACGGCAATGAGTTTCGCTATCGGGCAAAAGTGCTGGATTCGCACGGAGCGCAAGTCGGGCGTTGGGCGTGGGATGTGTTTCTAAAGATAACTCCAACGGGAAATTAACTGCTAACTGAAATTTAATTCATCTTAGAACGCCGAGAGCAGATTTCGCTTCGGCGTTTTTGTTTAAAACATTGACAATCGCTCAATAAAATTCATAAGATTAAGCAGAAATCAACAAGTTTTGTGAAAAAAGAACAGCAGCCTTTAACGATTGAAAAAATAAAAGCGGCACACGCCGAAAGACGCGGGGAAATCGGTGTGCGACTGGCGGAATTTGAAGCGGTTTGGAAAATGGAAACGGATGAACGCTTGTGGGAAGAAATGGTTTTTTGTTTCTTTACCGGCGGTTGTTCGGCGCGAATGGGGCTTCGCTCAATCGAAGCGGTCAGACCGCTTTTACTGGGCGGAAATCAAGCAGAACTCGCCGACGCTTTGCGCGGAAAACACCGTTATCCGAATGCGCGGGCAAGTTATATCGTCGCTTCGCGTGAGTTTTTGCAGGAACATTGCAAAATGCGTCTGCGCGAAAAACTGCAAAGTTTTGACAACCATCTGGAACGGCGCGACTGGCTCGTCAAAGAAAAACGCATTAAAGGCTTAGGTTACAAAGAAGCCAGCCATTTTTTGCGAAACATCGGATTGAAAGGTTACGCGATTCTTGACAAACACATTTTGCGAAGTTTAACCGAACTGAAGATTATTGACGACCCAAAGCCACCAAATACAAGATTGAGGTATCTAACGGTTGAAGAACAACTAAAAAATTTAGCTTTAATTACAGAAATTGATTTTGACGAACTTGATTTGGTTTTGTGGTCATTAAAAACGGGTGAAATTCTTAAATAAGAATTTTGTCCGAAATGGAAAGGAGGAAGTTATGAGATATAAAGTTTTTTTGGCGGGCGTTTTTCAGTTTCCTTTCCACAGCAAGCGTTTAGTCAGTTTAATTTGGATTTGTTTATTGGTCGTCAGTTTGGCGGTTTTTGCTTCGGCAGATGAAAATTTTCGGCAATCAGAATCTGATGATACTCGCCAATTAATCAAGCAAGCGGAAAAACTGACGCGCAAAGGCGAGACGGCGGAAGCAGAAAAAATTCTGCGCCGCGTCATAAAAATCGCTCCACAAGAATCAAAAGCCAAACTCAATCTGGCTTATCTTCTGTTAAAACAAAGACAGTTGAATGAGGCGTTTAGTTTCGCGTTTGATGTTGCCAAAGCCGAGCCGAAAAATTCCTATGCCTTTGCGGTTCTGGGCGCAATACTTTTAAGCGCGGGAAGTTTTGACGAAGCAAACCTTTCTTTTGTAAATGCTTTGCAGCTTGATAAAAAAGAAGCATTGGCTTGGGCGGGATTAGGAACGCTGGATTTTTACGAAAACCGAATTTCCCACGGTCTCGATAAATTACAAACCGCCGTCTATCTTGAGCCGAATGATCCGGATTTTATGTTCACGTTCGCGCAGGTTTCGGCTCGCGCCGAAAAATATAGAGATGCGGCGGCGGCTTATGAAAGGTTTTTGCAGATTTCGCCGCAAACCGATGCTGAACGGCGCGACCGTATCAAAGGGCTGATTAACTTTTTGCGGTATCTCGACCTTAAACAGTCTCTGTATAAATTAAGCGGCGAAAATCAAACAGTTGTCTCCTTCGTTTTATCAAATAATCGTCCAATTATTCAGGTTAAAATCAATAATAAAAATGAGCCGCTCAATTTTGTTTTGGATACGGGTTCGGGTATTTCGGTAATTTCTCGTGAAACGGCAAAAAATTTAAAAATTAAACCGATTTCGAAAGGCGGTTTGGCAAATGCCATCGGCGGCGAAGGCAAATTTGAAATCGTCTATGGATTTTTGAAATCGGTTAATATCGGCGAGGTGAAAATTACAAATGTGCCGGTTTATATCCGCGAATTTCATTCTAAAAACGAGAAAATTGACGGTTACATCGGGTTGGCACTGATTTCAAAATTTTTAACGACGATAGATTACGGAAATTTGACGTTTGCGCTGAAGAAAAAAGATTTGGCTGACGGTCAAAAAGCTGACGACGAATTGCTGTCGCTGCCTTTGCGCCTTACTTCAAGCGGTTTTCTAAGCGGTGAAGTGAAACTTGAAGGCATCGAATCACCGTTGAATTTTATTGTTGATACGGGCGCAAGCGTTTCCGTCATCTCCGATGAACTCGCCAACACGAAAGAAATCAACCGCTTTATCAGAGATGAAAAAATGCGCGTCATCGGAGCGGCAGGCGTTATCGAAAATGTATCTTTGTTTTTGCTTCCGCGCGTTACTTTCGGCACGCACAGCCGTGAAAGCATTACGGCAGTCGCGCTTGATTTAGATGTCATAAACGAAACTTCGGGTTATGAACAAGCCGGAATTTTAGGCGGAAATTTTTTGAAAAATTATCGTTTAACTTTTGATTTCGCAAACTCAAAAGTGATTTTTGTGCCGATTACAAGATAGTTCAAAGTTCAAAGTTAATAAACGGACTTGAAACTTTGAACTTTGAACTTTGAACCTAAGGATGAAACAAAGTTTGTATCTGGAAACATCGGTCGTCGGGGCGTATCTCGACAACGGCGAACCTTTTCGGCGCGATTTGACGATTCGCTGGTGGGAACACGAACTGACGGAATACCGCGCTTTCAGTTCGATTCTCGTCCGCCGCGAACTTGAACACATTGCCGAACCACATCGCACGGGCTATCTAAAACTGATTAAACCGCTTGAAACTATTGAACTTGCCGAAGAAGTCGCAATTTTAGCCGAAGGCTACATTTCACGCGGCATATTTCACCGCCGATTTATCGCCGACGCGCTTCACGTCGCGCTGGCTT
This sequence comes from Acidobacteria bacterium 5-1, assembly GCA_002050455.1. Classification (GTDB taxonomy): domain Bacteria; phylum Acidobacteriota; class Blastocatellia; order Pyrinomonadales; family Pyrinomonadaceae. The sequence goes on from MWZA01000203.1 coordinate 3,563, forward strand.
CCTATCATAAAATTGATTATCTGGTAACGTGGAATTTCGGACATCTGGCAAACGTCCGCAAACAGGCGCGACTTCGGCTTTTTAACACCGCCGCCGGATTTTTTGTGCCGATGATTGTTACGCCGGAATTTCTTGTTCACAGTTAATTAAATTTTCAGCAGTTGACGATTAACCGTCTAAAAATTAACAATAAACGATGTAATGTATCGTCGTCCGAAATTTTTAGAAGTTCTGCTCGAAATCCGTCAAGAAATGTCGCGGCAATCTGATTATGATGTCGATTTGTTTGCAGAAATGGTGCGTTCAGGCAAATTTGTGAAAGATGAAAATTTTTATGATTTGGGTGAGTCAAAAACCGACGGGGAAAAAGCAAAACCCGAATCAAAAACGCAAATTTGGAATTTGAAATCATAAAATATTATGGAAATTGCTTTTGATGCCATCGGTATCGAAATAAAAAATGAAACCGCTTTTAACGCTTTGGCTGAAGATGTCGGCAAGCGCGGCGAGGTTTCGCGCCTTCCGCGCAAAAGCGGTATTTTGCACGGACGCTGTTTAAAGTTTGGCGAAGGTTTAGAAGTTTGGACGGTTTTGTATGAATCAGGCACGGGCGAGGTTTTTTACGCCGATTGCCGTCCGGGTTTTCGGGCGCGTTATGCTCAGACGATTGCGCCCTGGGCTTTGACCGAATTCGACGAAGAAGGCGAAGCGGTGATTCACGGTTTTATTAAAGACAGTCGCGCAGAAGTCTTGTTTGCTTTGCAAAATTTAACCGAAATTGGAACGCACATCTTTGAACGAAATTCTTTGCGCGTCGGGTTATGCGGTTTGGCTTATCGGGCGGAAGTTCTGAAAAAAGCCGAACAACCCTTTTGGAAATCTTATGATGAAATTGCGCCAAATGTCATCGCCAACGAAAACGATTGGAGTTTGTGCGGTAAAATCATCGCTTTTAACGCGCTTTGTAATCCGTTTTCGGGAAGCGATTTATATTGGCTTTATCTGGATTTAGGCGAATTAAATCTTGAAGTTTTGGTCAGCCGACGCGCTTTACAGGTCAAAGATTTGCAAATTGGCGCATACGTCAAAGCGGAGGTTTGGCTGCAAGGACATATTTTGAACGAAACTGCTTTACTTTCCGCTTATGAAGGCATTGATTGGTCGTATCGGACGGTAGATTTTTGGAAAAAATTCAAGCGAAATAATTAAGAGTTTGTAAAGTTATCGGGTTTATTGAGTTTGCCGAAATAGAATAACTCAATAAACTGTACTGACTCTATAAACTCTATAAACTTTAAAAAATGCGTCGTTATCTATTGTCCAGTCTGATAATTTTCGTTTTCATTTTATTTGTCGGACTTTATTTTTTTAATAATTATTGGACACATCGTTTTGACAACATAATTGAGCAGCAGGCAAGCGTCTATCGTTTAGACAAAGAATTGGTTTGGAGCGTGATTTATGAAGAAACTTATTTTCGCGCTTGGAAAATCGGCGCGGCGGAAGAAGTCGGTTTGATGCAGGTAACTCCGGCTGTGGCGCGTGAATGGGCGAAGGAAACCGGTTTTCAAGAATTTGAAAAGCAAACCGCCGAAAATGTCGTGAATTTTTTGCGCGAACCGCAAAGAAATATCCAAGTCGGCTGTTGGTATCTGGAAAAACTGCGCGAAAATTATCGCGGATTTGCGGCGGAAAAAGCGATGACGCTGGCGGCTTACAACGCCGGTGCGAGCCGTGTCGAAGAATGGACAAAAGATACGGATGCCGCCAAACTGACCAGAGAAGAATTTATCCAGCGAATTGATATTGCTTCGACAAAGGCTTACGTTACCTCGATTCTAAAAAGATATGACGCGGTAAAAAATAAGTAGATCGGAGCGCGGGTAAAGTTCTGAGTTCAAACTTTAGTTTGCATTTTCACTCATTGAACCTAATACGTTCTCTCTGCGTGAACTCAGAACTTTACGCGCACTCGAAGCAAGAAATATGAAAATTCTTTCCGCCGATTATGTCTTGCCCATCTCTTCTGAACTGATTGAAAACGGCGCGGTGGCAGTTGAAAAAGATAAAATTATTTCAATTGGCAAGCGCGATGAACTCATCAAAAAATTTCCCGAAGCAAACCGCGATAATTTTGGCGAAGCCGTAATTATGCCCGGTCTGGTCAACGCTCATTCGCATTTGGAAATAACAGCGATGCGCGGATTTCTCGACGACGTGGAAGAAGATTTTTACGCTTGGCTGATAAAATTAACCAAAACCAGAGCCGAAAAGTTAGTTGACAAAGATATTGAAACCTCCGCCATATTCGGCGCACTCGAAGGCGCACGGGCGGGCGTAACTTGTTTCGGCGATATTGGGCGAATGGGCAAAGCCGGTCTGCAAGCACTCAAAAAAATCGGCTTGCGCGGAATCGTGTTTCAAGAAACCGAATTTTCGCCGAAAAACGAAGAAGCCGAAAGTGATTTTGCCCGCCTCAAAGACAAAATTCTGGCGTTAAAAGAAAGCGAAACCGAACTCGTCAAAATCGGCGTCTCGCCGCACGCGCCTTACACAGTCAGCCGCAAACTTTTTGAAAAAATCACTGATTACGCGCTCGCTGAAAATATAAAAATCACGATTCACGCCGCCGAATCGAATCAGGAAAGAGAATTTTTCCTCACCGGCGAAGGTTTTTTTGCCGAAGTTTATGAGAAATTAAATCTCAAGTGGAACGCTCCGAAAGTTTCGGTTATTGAATATCTGGCGGAAATCGGGGTTTTGCGGGCGAAACCGCTTCTCGCGCACTGCGTCAAAGTTTCCGAAAGAGATATTGAGCTAATTGCCGAAACCGGTTCACGCATCGCGCATTGCCCGAAGTCAAACGCCAAGTTCGGACACGGCATCGCGCCGCTCGAAAAGTTTTTGGATAAAAAAATTCGCGTCGGTTTCGGAAGCGATTCGGTAGCGAGCAACAACACTTGCGACATCTTGGAAGAAGCGCGTTTTGCGACACTTTTCGCCCGAAATATAAAGGACAAAAAACGATTTTTGACAGCGCGGGAAATTATTGAAACGGCAACGCTCGGCGGTGCGTCGGCTTTAGGTTTGGAAAATGAAATCGGAACGCTCGAAGCAAATAAACAAGCCGATTTAATTGTTGTCGCGCTCGACAACATCGCGCAAATGCCCGTTCACAATGTTTATTCGGCTCTGCTGTTTGCTTCAAATGCACGCGATGTTCGTTTAACGATGGTTGGCGGCGAGGAAGTTTACCGCGACGGACAAGCGAAAAAAGCCAGCAGTAAAGAGATTACATTGAAGATGAAGGAGATTGCCGGAAAATGTAAGTAATTCCGTAAAACATTGTGTATGTGTTTTTGCCTTCAAGTGCATTAAGCCGTTTAAGAATCCAACTTTAATTCTTCAATCTACTTCTTTGACAAGAATCACTCAAGCTGCTTTTTTTATTGGAGTCGTATGAAACAAAACCAATTCAATTTTTTGTATTAAAACCAAAAAATTGAATTTAAAGGGCTACTATTTTGGAATGGTAAGAATCCATATTCATTATTATTACTAAAAACAATCATTGTTAAACTACTTTACATAAAGGAACAGCGAGGCATCAGGAGATGTCTAAAACAAAATTTAGCAGATGTTGGAACAGTAATTGCTCTTTTGTGTAACTTATGCAGGTGTTTTGAAAATTTTATTGGCTAATATTCTGATTAAATTAGAAAAACTAACTAAAAATAAAATTAAATTAAGGGGAAAACTAATATGAAAAAAATGTTTTGGTTTTTGGCAGTAATAGCTATTTCGGTTGTTTCTGTTTTTGCTCAGTTGACTTCGAGCAGCCTTGTCGGAACTGTCGCCAGTCCCGATGGGCTAATTCCGGGGGCAACTGTCGTTGTCAGAGATAATCAAACAGGTAACGAAGTAACAACGGTTACTAATGAGGAGGGAGGTTTCAGAGTTCCGAATTTGGATGTAGGAACTTATACCGTAACCATAACTGCAAGCGGCTTCAAAACCTTTACTGCTGAACAAGTTAAAATAGACGTTAGTAAAGATTATACCTTAGCGGCTAGATTAGAAGTCGGTGGTATTCAGGAAACCGTTGTTGTGACGGCGGGTGCAGAAATCATCAACAGCGTTGACGCGGAAATAAATAATACTGTTTCCAGAAAGCAACTTGACGATTTACCATCTCTTGGTCGCAATCCGCTCAACTTCGTTACGCTTCAACCAGGTGTGTCTAACAACCCGAATCAACAACCAGTAGTCAACGGTATTCGCACTTCTGCAACAAATATAACTATTGACGGTATTAACGTTCAGGATAACTATATTCGTTCAAATGCCACTGGATTTTCACCGGCGCGTCCGACGGTGGATGAAGTAGAAGAATTTGCCGTTTCTACGCAAACAAATGCCGATGATGGCTTTGGTGGAGCGCAGATTCAATTCTCGACCCGTCGCGGTGGAAATGATTTCCATTTTAGATTGTTTGAGTTCAACCGCAATTCAGAGCTTGCCGCCAATGACTTCTTCAATAACGCAGCTGGACATAATCCAGATGGAACTCCAGTAAGCCCACGCCCGTTTCGTAATCGAAATCAGTTCGGCGGAAATGTCAGCGGACCGTTGCCGTTTTTGAATTTTGGTGAAGGCGGTCCGGTTTCCATAAGCGGTAGAGATAAGTTATTCTTCTTCTTCGCATATGAAAAATTGATTGATAGAGTACCTGCCGACCCGCAATTCAGCACCGTTTTGACTCCCAGCGCACGCCAGGGAATTTTCACTTATAGAGACAATTCGGGTCAACTCCGACAGGTCAACTTATTCAATCCGGCTTTCGGCACCGGTATTACGGGAATTAACCCGCTAATCGCAAACCGTTTTCTTGCTAATATACCGCAGGGAAATACCACTCAAGTAGGAGACCAATTGAATACGACCGGTTTCCAGGTTATTCAGAATAATAACTTGGAACAAACCAATTACACGACCAGAATTGATTTCAGAATCAATCCTCTGAATACGCTTACCGGAACATACAGATCTGTGAAGCAAGATGTTAACCGCGCTGATATTGACAATTCATTCAATACAGATCCGCGTGTTACCCAGCCGTCAAGCAATCCGTTTCTTTCGATTGGTTTGTCTTCGGCAATATCGAGCAAATTTACTAATGAAGTTCGCGGTGGACTCTTCTTTAGCGATCCTACCTTTTTGAGAAGAGACCCCCTTCCGGAAACTTTTTTCACTCTACCCCTGGTTACAAATCCGGAAGTTAGTTTCGAGAATCAGGGACGTGACGTGAAAACATACAACATTCAAGACAATGCGACGTATGTTTTCAGTAATCACAGTTTACGTTTTGGCGGTCAGTATCAAAAAGTTAAAATTGATTCATTTGCCGGTTTCACAACCGTTCCTACATTCACAGTCGGAACAGGCACAGCCACTCCGTCTATAACCACAACTCAATTCACTAATACGGCTTTATTTCCGGGAGGAGTTCCAACTGCACAGCGAGCTGTCGCAAATAATTTGCTAGCTCTTCTTGGCGGTATTGTTTCAGGCGGTTCGCAAACACTTAACGTTACGGGTCGAGACTCAGGATTTGTTCCGGGTGCGACTGAAAGGCGTGTGTTTGAATACGACATTTTCGGATTTCACGTTTCCGACCAATGGCGTGTTACCAGAGATTTAACTCTCAATTTAGGAGTGCGTTATGATCGCTATTCACCGTTGAAGTCCGTAGACGGTATATTTTTAGAACCGGTTATTTCCGATCCTAACGATCCTGCTTCGGCAATTTTGGATCCTAACGGTAGATTTCAGTTTGTCGGAGGCAATGCCGGAGAAGAGGGACTATTTTACAAACCGGATAACAATAACTTTGCTCCCGTAGTAAGTTTTGCTTATGCTCCTAAATTTGACGGAGGTATTGGCGGATTCTTATTCGGAGCGAATACGGTCATTCGCGGAGGATACCGCATTTCTTATATCAACGATGAATTGGTTCGCGCTCCCGATAATGCGCTTGGAGGTAACCAAGGTTTGAATCTTACCGCAAGAGCTTTCAGTAGCACGGGAAGCACTGCTTTGAATGCCAGAGCTGACAACCCGCCGACTATTCCGATACCTGCTTTTTCCGGCGGTAACAGAACTTTCGCCCAAAATAATGCGGCGGCGGGAAACTTCGGAACCGTCTTTGCAGTAGATCCAAACATCGAAACACCTTTAGTTCACGAGTATTCGTTTGGTATTCAGCGCGAAATTGGTTTCAATACGGCGATTGAAGTTCGCTATGTCGGAACTCGCGGTAACAATTTGTTGCGCGGTACTGACTTTAACCAAATCAATATTACCAGTAACGGTTTCTTAGCGGACTTTAACCGGGCAAGAGCTAATTTATCACGGTTTGGAGCAGCGGGATGTACGGCAGCACAGGCAACATCTACCGGTTGCCAACAACTAACTGTATTTCCAAATCTGGCTTCTGGAGGTCTTTTGACGAACGGCACTATTACCGGTCTGATAGATACCGGGCAGGCTGCACAGTTGGCATTCATTTACCTGTCTAACAACCTGCAAGGAAATGTCAACTTTGTGCCAAATCCTGGTGCGGGTGTTGCCGACTTGCTCACGAATGGTGGTGAATTTAACTATAATGCATTACAAGTTGATCTTCGCCGTCGTTTCGCCCAAGGACTTGCCTTGAATGCTAACTATACATTCTCGAAAAATTTGACTAATGCGGTTGGAACGGGTCAAACGCGCTTTGAGCCGTTTTTGGATATTAACCAACCTGAATTAGAGCGTTCGCGGGCTGATTTTGACCAAACGCATAAATTCAATCTGCTTACCAGCTATGAACTTCCGTTTGGAAAAGGCAAGCCATTCCTAAATGAGGGATTTCTGGCTACTTTGCTTGGCAATTTCCAAGTCGGTGCTATTCTACAAATTGGTTCAGGTTCACCGATTACGTTTACCGATCCGAGAGGAACGCTTAACCGCACGGGACGTTCGGGAAGGCAAACTGCAGTAACAAACCTTACGGCAGATCAATTGAGAGGTTTGGTTGGTATCTACAGAACGCCGAATGGAATCTTTTTCCTGCCGCCTGAAGTTTTGGGTCGCAATCCTGACGGCACAGTTAACACTGCTATCGGCGGAACCGGTCGCGGCTCAAATGGTTTAGGGACAAACTTCGAAGGACAATTGTTCTTTAATAATGCTCCCGGAACAACCAGCAGCCTGGGACGCGCAATTGTTAGTGGTCCGACATTCTACAATCTTGACCTGTCATTCATTAAGAGATTCGTGGTGGGTGAAAGATTAACCTTCCAGCTTCAAGCCGATTTGTTTAATGCCTTAAACACGGTGAACTTCAGAACATCAACTCAGTTTCTGGACATTAACAGCACCAATTTTGGTCGTATTGATCGACTTGCCTTCGATGCGCGTGTTGTTCAACTCGCGTTTCGCGTGAATTTCTAATTGGGCTGTAAAGCTTTTTCAAGTCTGCCGATGTAAAATTGGCAGACTTTTTTTATTTTATAAGCTACTTAGTTTAAGTGAAAAAAGTTATATTTAGAACTGTCCTTGAAGACTATGAATCATTCAACTTCTTCCAATTCTCAACTCTCTCTTGCGCCGTTCGGCGCGGGTGATTTGATTGACCGCGCCGTCCGTTTTTACCGCAAAAATTTCTGGACGTTTGTTTGGATTGCCGCGCCGCCGATTATTATCAGGACAATAATTTCCGTCGATTGAAATTAAATTAACGTGAGTTCGACAAAAGAATTTTTCAGATCTCCATTAAAAAGCTCACTCCATTCTTTAATTTCAAATCGAAATTTTCCGCAATCGTCTGTCCGATGTCGGAGAGCGATTGGCGCGTGCCGAGATTCACGCCTTGTTTGGCTGATTTTCCGTAGACGAGAAGCGGTGCGTATTCGCGCGTGTGGTCTGAACCTTCTTTAGTCGGGTCGTTGCCGTGGTCGGCGGTGATGACAAATAAATCGTCTTCCCGCAGTGCGTCGAGAATTTCGGGCAGGCGGTTGTCGAAATGTTCCAACGCTCTGGCGTAACCTTCCGTGTCGCGGCGATGCCCGTAAAGCATATCGAAATCAACCAGATTACTAAAAATCAATCCGCGTGATTCGGCGTTTAAAGCATCGATTGTCTGGTCAATTGATTGGTCGTTGTTTTTCGCGGTTAAATCTTCGGTTACGCCCATTGAATCATAAATCGAAGCGATTTTGCCGATGCAGACGACATCCAAACCTTTACCCTTTAAAAGCGGCAAAAGGTTATCTGCGGGCGGCGGCACGGCGTAATCGTGGCGGTTTTCGGTGCGTTTGAAGTTTTCGGCGTTTTCACCGATAAACGGACGCGCAATGACACGCCCGACTTTATCTTCACCATCAAGAATTTCACGCGCCGTTTCGCAGATTTCATAAAGTCTTTTGACCGGAATAATTTCTTCGTGAGCGGCGATTTGAAATACCGAATCGGCGGAAGTATAAACAATCGGCTTACCTGTTTTAATGTGTTCTTCGCCAAATTGTTTGATGATTTCCGTGCCGCTTGCCGGAATATTGGCAAGCACACCCGGAATGTTTGTTTCCGCAACGAATTTATCAATAATGCACGGTGGAAAACCGTTTGGAAAAGTCGGAAACGCTTTTTCCAGAACGATGCCCGCCATTTCCCAATGTCCGGTGGTCGTATCTTTCCCGTTTGATTTCAACGCGCATTTGCCGTAACTTCCCGCAGGACTTTCGACGACGGGCAAATTTTGCAAAGATCGGATGTTTCCCAAACCTAACTTTTGCAGATTCGGCAGATTAACCTTCCGCGATTTTAAAATATTTCCCAAAGTGTCCGCGCCTTTGTCGCCCCAATCAGCCGCGTCGGGCATTTCGCCGATGCCCGCGCTGTCTAGAACCATTAAAACGATTCGCTTAAATTTAGAGTCCATATAAAAACTTTGCCACGAATAACACGAATAACACGAATAAGAAAATGATTTAATTTGTGTTATTCGTGTTATTCACGGCTAATTGCTTTAATTTATTGGCGCGGTGTAGCCTTCACGCGCTCGGATTTGCGCTCCAGCGGGAATGCCTTTTAATTCAATTTTAATTTTGCGATAACTGCCGTCGCGTTTTTCGTTTGTTGAATAATAACCCAAACTGTATTTTGTGCCGATTTCCTGCGCGACTTTGGTAAATGCGCCACGCGCTTCGCTCAAATCCGCTGCCAGAAAAACTTTTCCACCCGACATTTTTGCCAGAGATTGCATTTCCGCGTCGGCTAATCCGTAAAGTCTTTTACTGATGTCGAGGCGTTCAAAATCGCCGAGATTGCAGAAATTGAAAACTTTCTCGATTTTTGATTTCGGATAAAATGTGCGGTAATAACGCCGGATTTGCGCTTGGGAGAAACGCATCGCGCCGTCGCAGTCGCCCAGCAGATTTTCCTCGAAAAATTCTCGCGTATCAACCTGTATAAAATATGAAACGATGCCCGCTTGCCCAAATTCTTCACTGACTTCATCAAAGCCGGCAACGCTAGTTGAATCAACACCATCGGTCAAAGCGACCAGTGCGCGTCTGCCGCGAAATTCGTCCTTCGGTATTTCGCGGAAAACTTTTTCAACAACCTGCAAAAGCCCGTCGTAATAAGGCGTTCCGTTGCTGGTTTTGACATTAGCGAGTGCGTTTTTCAGTTTATTTCTGTCGTCGGTCAAAAGCGTTAAAACCTCGCTGACGGCAATTGATTTGTTACCTTCACGATAACTTTTAAATGCAACAATCGAAACTCTGTCACCCGGACGCAGGGAATTGATAAAACTTTCGGCAGCTCGTTGAATCAGTGCCAAATCAGAGCGCGTTGACCCGGAAGTGTCGAGTAGAAGCGCGACTTCAAACGGCGCACTCGTCGCCGCAAAATCAGAAAGTTCCTGTTTTTTGCCGTCTTCATAAACAACGAAATTATTTTTCTTCAGGTTGAGCAGCGGCTTGCCGCTTTTGTCCGTTACGATAATTGGAACATCAACGAGCTGCGTTTCAATCCGCAAAACTTCATCTTCTTTTGACGTATCCTTATCCTGCGCGAGAATAATTACCGTAAAGTTAAAAAGAAAAACCGACAGCAAAATATATTTTACAAACCGCATTATTAAAACCTCTGGAGATATTTTGTATTTTTAATTTTAACAGAAATTTTTGCTTAAGTAATCAATAAATCTTAAATTCTGTTTCTCTAACCATAATTTAAGATTTATTGCCTGTCTTTTTAAATTCAATTTGTGATATTATGCCAAAAATAGATAACGTCTATACTAAGTTAACTGCATTTTTCCTTGATAATAAATGTATTTCCTACTTTCTTACATTTTTCTTGTGTAAGTGTGCAGTTTTAAAATTTTCAATTTAAGAGGAGAAAACGATGAAAAAGATTTTGAGTAATTGGGAAAAATCAGCCATTTTCGGCTTAACCCTGTTTTTGACAATTGGTTTAATTAAGGTCGGAATCGGCATTGTCAAAGTGCAAGCCAACAACACAGCTCAGACCTTACCTTTTAGTCAGAACTGGACAAACATAAATTTAATTACGACAAATGACGACTGGAGCGCAGTTCCGGGAATCGTCGGCTATCGCGGCGATGATCCGGCAACGACAACTGCCGGTATCGACCCGCGCACTATTTTGGCTGACCGTTCGACACCGGTTAATGTTCTCGCCAATCAAGTTAATCCTGATACAGTAACAACCGGTGCCGTTGCGGAATTCGATGCTATCGCTAATCCGACTGTTGCTTTGCAAGGTTCAGGAACTGCGGACGCGCCGCATATCGTTATTTATCTTAATACGACTGGACGAAGCAATATCGTTTTTGCCTGCAATATCCGCGATATTGACGGTTCTGCCGATGATGCCATTCAGCAGGTTGATGTACAATATCGGGTCGGCGGAACCGGTGATTATACCTCAGTTCCGGGTGGTTATATCGCTGATGCAACAACAGGCGGTTCTGCCACTCAGGTTACACCATTAAATTTAACTTTACCTGCCGCCGTAAATAACCGACCACTGGTAGAAATCAGAGTTATAACCACTAATGCTATTGGTAGTGATGAATGGGTTGGAGTTGACGATATAAATATTACGGCGAGCGGCGGAGGCGGAACACCGACACCAACGCCAACACCGACGCCAACTGTAACGCCGACGCCGACACCAACCCCGACGCCAACACCAACTGTGACACCGACACCAACGCCGACACCAACTCCGTCGGGGCGCGGCACACTCTTTGATTTTACCGGCAACGGCAGAAC